>WRDG01000291.1 GCA_009783525.1 Defluviitaleaceae bacterium
GTCGGTTTTTCTAACAAACAGTGCTTCTGTTTCATAGCTTACTAATTCTGTGTACGCGGATGGTTTTCTGTATGCGTTGCCCCAAAATGCGGTTTCCCTATATTCCCTGATTTCGTCCATCGGGAAATTAGCAATAAGCAGCTGCTCGTCGAAACCGCCCTGCGCTAATTCGGGCACATCCCAATATTCTTTGCGGTCCGCATCCCAAATAACCGGCGAATAAGCTGCAGACCTTCCCCAGCACCGGCCCGCCGCGTAATTCGCCATTGCAACTCCCGTCATATTTTCAAACGCTCTTGTGCTGAATTGCTTTAACCTAAAATCCGTCATGGCGCAGGCATTGGGCACCAAAATTATTTCCGCTCCTTTAAGCATTAGAACCCTTGCGCTTTCGGGATGCTCCCTGTCGTAACAAATCATCGCGCCAAGTTTTACCGTTCCGCCTTCGTAATGCAGCGCGCATACTTTAAATGTGTCGCCGTCTGTAAGCGACCTTTCGTCGGCAGAAAAATCGCATGTATGCACCTTGGCGTATGTCAAGATGATTCTGCCCGTCGAATCAATAACAGAAACCGTATTCCTTGGCCGCGGTTCATATTTTTCTAAATAAGAAACGGCTACGGCCAACTTTAATTCGGCGGCAATTTTTATAAACTCCTGTATAAATTCGCTTTTTTCGTTTGCCGCTTGGCTGAGCCATTCTTGTTTTTGCGCATCCGTACCCCAATCGGGAAACCCCGATGCTCCTATGCTCCAAAGCTCGGGGAACAGAACCAAATCCGCCCCCCTTTTTTTTGCCTGAACGCAAATTTCCAAACCGCGTTTTAAATTGCTGTTTATGTCATTTAATATAGATTTGAATTGCGCCAGCGCTACAACAAAATTTTTTGACATTTCTATCGTCCTTTTCCTTTACATAATTTTTTTGTTTAATTTTTTTTATTGTTTTGATTCAGCCTTCGGATAACGCTTTCAATCTGCTTCTCCTGCAGCGGCTTAATAAAAAAACCTTTCGCTCCCATTTTTATCGCGGCGTTAACAATGTCGCTTTGACCCATGGAACTGACCATTATGACAACAGCCAACGGGTTGTAGGTTACGATTTCGGACAAGGCTTCTATTCCGTTCATTACATTCATGATTACGTCCATCGTTACTATGTCGGGAAGCAGAAGCTTATATTTTTCTAAGGCGACCCTTCCGTTTTCAGCTTCGCCAATAACGCGAATGCCAAACTTGCTTAATGATTTCGTTATATACATCCTGCCGAAAGCGGAGTCGTCCACTACCAATGCCGTCTTAAGAATACTGATGCACTCCTTTAAAACGATTGCGACCGAACGGAATTATATTTCATGAGCAAATTTAATTACATAGATTTATATTTGCATTATATGAATGAAATAACTTGATAATTTCATTATAATAAATTCTTCATTCCAGATCTTCGTTGTCGGGGTGCAGGGTCGTCTTTTTGTTTGCGACGGCGCCAACAGGTTTGGGGACGCGGTGGCGGTATGTAAGAAGCGGGTCGTTTGTCCGCTCCATCCATTCGTGAAGGCGGGCTGAAAGACTGTTGTAAATTTCTTTGTGCGCGGCGCTGCCAATGAGGTTTATCCGTTCGACCGGGTCGGTGTAAAGGTCGTAAAGCTGCTCGCGTTCTCTTTGGTAATCAAGCCAGCCGCCGTCCACCAATAATTTTTTCGGATCGGACTCGTCCGTGTTTGACGGAATGAAATCGTTGTGCCAGTCGAAATATTTAATCAGCTTGTGCCGTTTAGTGCGTATGCAGCGCATGGGTTCGTATGCCGCGTGATAAGTAACTTCGGCGAAAATTTCTTCGCGCACTTCGCGTTTTACATTTTCAAAAACGGGGACGGCGGAAACTCCCTGCAGCCAATCGGGTTTCGGCAGCGAAGCCAGCTCGCACAATGTCGGGAAAACGTCGATATGCGAAACGAGCGCGTCGGTAACGCGGCCCGCAGCCGGGTTGCCCGGGTAGTTCATGATCATGTTCACGCCTATTCCCGTGTCGTAGAGGCTGCACTTCATGAAGGGCATGGCGAGCCCGTGATCCGTGGTAATCAAAACGATCGTATTGTTTTCTTGGCCGGAGTTCTTTAAAGCGTCGAGCACGATGCCCATACACTCGTCCATGATTTTCGCCGAACGGATGTAGCCCGCAAAGTCCGCGCGGTTTTCGGCATTGTCCGCGACAGGGAACGGAGGCTGCACATAACCCGGATCGATTTGCGGCTCACGATACGGGCGGTGCGTATTAAAAAAGCCGCACGCTAAAAAAAACGGACGGCCTTCGGGTGCTTCGGAAATAAATTTCGCGGCGCAGCGCGCGCTGTTTAAATCATGTATTTCGGAGTCGGGATGGCGGTTCTTGTAAGTTAAAAGCAAATCATAGCCGATTGTCTGCGGCTGACCGGCTTCGTGCTGTTCGCCGGACAGAACGGTTAAATAGCCGTGCCGCTTGAGCCACGCAGAAAGATGCTTGCTGTAGTCATCCATTGAAAAGCCTCTGTGCGCGAGTCCGTTCATGCCGCAGCTGTGCGGAGACATGCCGGACAGCAAACCGGCGCGGCTTGCGGAACAGGTCGGCGCCGTGCAGTAAGCGTTGCGAAACATTGTGGCGCGCCGCACGTAAGCCGCGAGGTTGGGCGCGGGAACGGCATAACCGTAAGGCTCCAGATAGCGGCCGCTGTCGTGGCTGTGCAGATAAATAATATTCATTTAGCACCTCAAAAAATTTTGTAAAAATAATACATCAAGGCGGGGTGAAAAGATATGTGCGGCAGATATGTGCTGTTCACTGACGAGGAAGAGGACGACATTTCCGAACTCGTCAAAGAAATCCAGCGTAAGCTTGCTGAAGAGGATGCTGATCAGCTTCGGGCAAACGGAGAAGTTTTTCCCACGCAGTTTGCGCCTGTCGTAACCAAGGGCGGAGCGACGGCGATGCGGTGGGGCCTGCCCGGTTACGGCAAAACGAACGCGGCGATTATCAATGCGCGAAGCGAAAC
>WRDG01000292.1 GCA_009783525.1 Defluviitaleaceae bacterium
AATGTCTTTGATAATTTCAACGCCGGGAACAGCTTTCGCCTCTTTTTGATCGTTTGGCACGTCGGATGCAGTCTCAAATATTTTTACGGCTGTTTCAGGCAAAGCCTGCTGCGCCGGTTCGTTAACAGCGGCCGCAGCATCCGAATACCTTGCCGCATTTTTTTCCGTTTTTTTTGCGTTAGTTTCGGTTTTTCCGGTCGAATTTCCGGCTGCCGAATCCGTACGGCCCAAAATTTTTTCGAACTCGTTGCGGACGCTGCCCGCCGAAGCTTTTTTTATGTTCGTTGCGGCATACAAATCAATTGCGGCTTCCGTTGCCATAGTTACATTCATCATTCATATCACCTCCTGCTTACAGAATGTATGTCATACCGTTTTAACGGTTATGATAACACTATTGGGGTAGGTTCCATGAGCCTGGTGATAATCGCCACGCTTGACGGCTCCATTTCGTTTAATATCGCCGCCCTGTTTGATGTATTCATGTTCTGTAAAATTTTTATCACATATTCGGCGTTGGTGGGCAGTAAAATTTCCAATACCTCCGCGGCGTTTGACGTATCCATTTCGACAAATTGGTTCGATATTTTTTTGTATTCGGAATCGTATAAATACAACAGCGACGCTTCCTGATACAGTCGTCCGGCGTTATCGGGCGAAACTTTTTCGAAAAACAGCATAAAAGCCTGCGGGTCACCTTTTGCGATTTTGGCGTCAAAATCGGCTTTGTCCGTTCTGAAATCTTCTATCATGTCTTCGTATGCGCGCAGTCTGTTAATTATTTGCAAATTAACGTTGTTTAAGTCGTTAGCGTTTTTAAGGTCTTCGTTGAGTTTTTCGTTGCTCATTTTCAATTCATCAACAAGCGCGGTCAATTGCTCTACTGTCATGCCGGGTAAAACCGACGCGTCGGCGTCCGGGTCTTCTTGCGGCACCAAGCCGCCTACTAGAGGAATGCTTCTAAAAAACGGCAATATATATTGATTGCGTATATTAAATGCGTTAAAAACGAATACGGCGACGAGTACGCCGACAATGACCAATATGATTAAAACGGGCACAACCGGAAAACCTTTTTTCTTCTTTTTTGCTTTTTTCCCGCTTTCTTTTTTCGGCGCGGCTTTTTCTTTTGCTTCTTCTTCCGGAGCTTCGTCAAACGTTTCGTCAAATTCCGCCATTTTTCACCTCTTGGTATTAACGTCTATCTGTTATATTGATAGCTTATTATTTCGTCTATCCGTTTTTTATCGTTTAAATTTTCGTTTTGAACAAACTCTTCATATTTTTTTTCTTTTACGTTTTCAAGCATTTTACGTTCTTTCATCGCTTCAATCAATTCGAGCCGCTTTGTTTCGGCTATTACTTCTGCCGCCGCAATCCGCTTCTCCTGTTCGACAATTTTGTACTTTAACCATTCGATCGTGTTGTTGTAGCGTTTTATATCCACCACGTTTACTTCCGTGTGCAGCGAATTTTTAAACAGATTGATAAGCTCGTCCTGCATCGCAACCAATTGGATTTTTTTTTGGCATTCTTCTTCCAAGCGGCGCAAAGCCTGTCCGTACTCCAGCTTTTTTTGCTCTTCAATTTTTTCTTTTACGCCCAAATAGCTTTGGAGCCTAAAAACGAATTTTGCCAAATGGATTTATCCTTATTTTTATTTATCCGTTCACTATGCTATTCATTTCGCTTACCACATCACCGAACGAAACTTTTTCGTCTATCCGCTGTACCAAAAAATTGTTTATTGCTTCGTGTTTTGATATGGATATATCAATGGCCTCGCTGCTGCCTTTTACATACGCGCCTATGTTTATCAGGTCTTCTGCATCGGCATAGATTGCCATGTTCTTTTTTATCTCGTTTGACAGCGCCTTGTGGTCGTCCGCTATTATGTCCGTCATTACGCGCGATATGCTTGCCAAAACGTCAATCGCCGGATAATGGTTTCTGTTTGCTATTTTACGGGCAAGCACTATGTGACCGTCCAATATGCTCCGCGCCGTATCCGTCACGGGCTCCGTCAAATCGTCGCCCTCAACCAAAACCGTGTACAACCCCGTGATCGAACCCTTGTCTGAATTGCCGGCTCGTTCAAGGAGCTTTGGCATTACAGAAAACATGCTGGGCGTATAACCCCGCGAAACAGGCGGCTCGCCTATCGCGAGCCCGACGTCGCGCTGGGCCATTGCGTAGCGCGTCAACGAATCCATAAGGAGCATGACGTCCTTGCCCTTGTCGCGGAAATATTCCGCAATGCTCGTTGCCACTTCCGCCGCTTTTAAACGCACAAGCGCCGGTTTGTCCGACGTTGCGATAACTACGATGGAACGCCTTATACCTTCATCACCCAGGTCTTTTTCCAAAAATTCTCTTACTTCTCTTCCGCGTTCGCCCACCAACGCAACAACGTTGATGTCGGCGCGGGTGTTTCGCGCAACCATGCCCATCAACGTGCTCTTGCCTACTCCGCTTCCCGCAAAAATACCTATGCGCTGACCCTTGCCTATGGTCAAAAGTCCGTCTATCGCTTTTATGCCCATCGGCAGCGGTTTGGTTATTCTGTTTCTGAATAACGGATTGGGAGGCGGATTTGTTACATAATGCTCTTCGCCGCCGTCGATCGGTCCCTTGCCGTCCATCGGCTGCCCCAAACCGTCCAAAACGCGCCCCAATAATTTTTCGCTGACCCGAATCGATACTGGGCGCTCCTGGGCTTCGACTATGCTTCCGGGCCCTATTCCGCCCATGTCGCCGAGCGGCATAAGCTGTATTAAATTATTTTTAAATCCGACAACTTCCGACAATACTCCCGCGCTGTATTTGTTCGGCTTTATAAGGCATGTTTTGCCGATGTTGACGTCCGGGCCCACCGACTCGATTGTTAAGCCAACGACCTGCGAAACCCGCCCGAGTCTTTTAATATGGTTTTTTTCGATTGCCGAACGGTATTTTGATAAATCCGCCATAAAATTAACCGGCATTATTTTGATCCGAAATAAAAAACAAGCTTTTTTTGAGC
>WRDG01000293.1 GCA_009783525.1 Defluviitaleaceae bacterium
ACGTGGCATATTATTCACGCACATTATAAGCATTAATAGCAATAAAAAACTGCGAAGCATACTCTGTGAACGATTGGACAAAATACCTACACTACACAATTTTAAAAGGAGCTGCCGGCAATGACCACAGCCCATCAATTAACAGACTACCTGTCCGAGCAAATTTCGGATCCGGTGCAAAAATTTATTTTTGCAAGTGAAATTATTAAATGCCCCCCTTCCTCCCGCGAATACGCCGAAGCCTACGACGGCTTGATGCAGTCGAAGTGGTACAGCGAGCTTGCAAGCGACCAAAAGGCGGACGGCTCTTGGGGCAGCGCGTTCCACGGCGGCAATGTTTCTTCGCAGAACGAATATAAATTTCCATGCACGGAAGCGGCAATCAGACGTGCGCGGGAGCTTGGCCTGCCCAAAGACGACCCGATAATTTTAAAATGCATCGGCCTGCTTGAAAGTTACATACTGCGCGAAACGCGGCCGCCCGTTACCATCGAGGACTACCACGAGCGAAGCAAAGACGAAAGCCCGGAGGCCGCGGCGATACGGACGCTTATGCTGCGCTTGCCGAAAAACGACCCGGACATAATAAAAAGTTTAAATTTATTAGACGAATACATACGCCGCGAAACGCCGCCGCCTGTTGAAGCGACCGAAAATATCGGAGCCGGGTTCGGTTTCGCCGCGAATTTAAATATGCTTGACCCCGGGAACCCGTTGGTTTCGCCGTTTCAAAAAAACGCGGCGGAAACATACGGGGCTTTTTTTATTGACGGACGTTTCAGCGAAGAGGCTTACTTTGACGCGGAAAACGAGGGCAGCGTTTACATACTCGCGCATCCGAGGAACGCATTTTCAATTATGCTCATGCGCGGTTTCGATTTTTTGGACAAGGCGATGCAAAGGCATTTTTATTCGTATGTGTGGGGTAAAACGGAAACCATACGGATGGACCCGAAAAAGCAGCGCAAAAATAAAAAACATTGGATTGTGCAAAATCTTGATTCGATCTGTTATATGTCGGATTTTTTGCCGGTCAGCAAAAAAGTTTTGGAAGAAAAAGATTTTACCGTTTGGCTTTCGCTGCTCGAACTTGTAAGCGGCTATTCGCTTTTTTCCGAATTTATGAAAGAAGAGGCATATGAACATTTGCTGGGCGAAGCCGGACGGCTTATTGCCGGCGGCGTGATTCTGCCCGCGCCGAAAAGCGGCCATGTGGTTGCGTGCGGCCACCAAACCAACGGCCGCTACGCAGAAAATTGGCGCGACAAGGAAAAGCGCAAAACGGACATGGTTTTGCGGATCGCAAGGCTGCTTGCGAAATGTTGAGTTAGCCAAAAATTATTTACGGCAATATAATTCCATTGCTTTGGCGGCAAATTTTTTCAGCAATGGAGGGCGCATGAATATTTTTGATATAAAGGCAAAAGGGTTCGACACAGACGAACGGATTGAACGGGCAAAATTTTTTGCCGACGAGATACGGCTGCATATAAAAGACGGAGCAAGCAAGACGGCCATGGAGTACGGCTGCGGCACGGGCCTTGTCGGGATCCGGCTGTTTGGCGATTTCAAATCTGTTTTGTTCGTTGATTCTTCAATTGGCATGATCGAGCAGGTCAAGCAAAAACTGATCGGAATAAATAAACCGGCGGAATTTGCGATATGCCGCGATTTTTTGATTGACTGCCCGAACGATTTAAATGCCGATTATATTTTTACGGCGCTGACGCTGCATCACATTAAAAATACGAAAGCGATATTGTCCCATTTTTTTAACGTATTAAATGCAGGCGGACATTTATTGGTTATCGACATAAACACAGACGACGGGGGCTTCCATGCGGACAGCCCCTTTTTCGACGGACATCACGGATTTTCGCAGGATGCGCTTGCCGGCTTGGTTTCGGAGATTGGTTTTGCAAATGTAAACGCGAAAACTTTTTACCGCGGCAGCAAAAAAGCAAACGGGACAGACAAGCCCTATTCGGTTTTTATTTTGGATGCGGCGAAGAGGACGGAGTAGGCCATCCGATTCTATCGGTAAAAAGGTTGAAATTATTCTGCGCTTAAAATCGTAAAATCGCGCGAAATTTTTTGTGCGGGTATAATAGATACAAAAAGTGTGGACACTAAAAAAAAGGCAGGCGCAGAGCATGACATTCGATAAAAATCAAAAAGACTTTCCGTCGGAGGCGCACAAAACTATTTGGAACGCGGCAATACACATTCTGCCAATTGAAGCGACGCTCCCGCCGGAAGTAAAAAGCATGATGCCGCCGTACATGGCGGAAAGCTGCGAACAATTGCAAAAATTTTTTTTGCACATATTAAGCGACCTATATGAAAACCCAAACGCCTACGAGCCGTTCCCACACGGGCAAAGGCTGGGTATACAGTCCAAATTTTTGATGCCCTTCGCCGAATTTGGAGCGATAGGCGAAGCGGGCGAAAATTTTATGACGATAAACTGCAATCTGTTCGAAAAATTATTGTTCAAGCAGATCAAAAGCAAGGCATACCACAAAGACCGCAAGACAGGCATATCCGTCGAGCAGCGTATCGCGCAGCTTGAGCGCACCGGCTTGAAAATAAATTATGATGGAAACAACGCGGTGCTGACCAATACGCTGCACCCCAAAATTTTTTATGCGATGCGCGGATTGGCGCTGGCGTCCGTAAAGGAAAAAAGCGGCGGCGACAACAGCTTCACCTATTGCGATTTTAGGAAGCTGTGCAAAAAATATAAATATGACAAGTTTGAAAACGCCCTCGCTTTTTTAAGCGACGAAGAAAAAAATATCGCGGCGCTGCTTGACGGCACCGCAAAAAAAATCGGGCTGGCCCGTTCGGTGCACAGCGGCCAATGCCCGGGTTACGGCGCGGACTACAGCTATAAAAATTTATTGATTATGGACATAAACGCACTAAGCGGCAGCTTGGCTGTTTCGGTGCGTTTTTTATATGATAAAAATAATTTGTCGTTGATATACAACATATTGGAGAAG
>WRDG01000294.1 GCA_009783525.1 Defluviitaleaceae bacterium
CAAGCGGGGTATGAGCCTGCGGACGCTGCCGCAGCAATGCATCATTGCTTTGGCATTGTGTCTGTGCGCCAAAGCAAAAAGCTCGCGGTATTTTTCGGCAAAGAGCCTGTCGAATTTTAACGGGCTTATCATTAGGGATTCTTGGTTTCCCAAGTCGTCCGCCAAATACAGCACGTCAATTTTTCCTTTGCCCGCTGTCAAAATATTTTCATATATTTCCATGGAAAGCCGATGTTTACGGTTTACTAATTCAATGAACACCGGATCTTCAAGAGCAATGTCGATTAAAATTTGTTCCGTGCCGCGGATACGCGCCATACCGTTTATAAAATCCGGCGCGCAGGGAGGTGAAACCCCGTATCCCGGCGAGTCACCGCTGTTTGATGCGCCGATGTAACCGGCTGTCACGATATATTTTTCGAATCTGTCCGCGTCTTCCGATACATGCGAATAGTCGAACCAATCGGCTGAAGGAAAACGGAAAGCGTCCAACTCCGCTACGTCGGTTACATCTGCATACGGAAGATAAACCGTTTCGTTGAACGTCCCATTGCCGCTGCCCGAAATTTTTGAACGCTGCCCCCAAAGGCCTTCGACGGAACCGTCCTCATGTATTTTCAACTCGGGGCCGACATAACGCGGGGCAATAAAACGGAAATCCGTTCCCAATCTTATCATGAGCGCTTCGTACGAAGATTCGCCGTAATAATCCATAAGACCGTTTATTATTTGCCAAACGGCCCGAAAATCGCATGGCGGTCTGTCGGGATGCCTGTAGTCAACGCATGCGTAAAATCTTTCTTTCGAATTCATTTGCTGTTCCTTTCGTTCGGCGGCATATTACAAATCCGTATAAACTGTTCTGGCAATTATTTCGTCCTGCAAATCTTTTGCCAACTCGGTAAAATACGCCGAATAACCGGCCACCCTGACCGTAAGGCTCCGGTATTTATCCGGTTCGGCTTGAGCTGCCAGCAAATCGTCTCCGTTGACTACGTTAAACTGAGCGTGAGTAATTTTAAGGTCTGTGATTGTACGAAGCATCGACGCAAATTTTTTATGGCCGCCGTCCGAAAAAACAGCGGGATGAAATTTCATGTTCAGCAAAGAGCCGTTGCTGCCGAGTTTTGAATCTATACGCGATACGGATCGCAGAAGCGCAGTAGGGCCGGACCTGTCCCTGCCGGACATGGCGGACATCCCGCCGTCCGCAAGGGGATCACGCGCACGGCGACCGTCTGCTGATGCTCCCGTGCCGCGCCCCATCGGCAAGTGCGCCGAAACCGTATACATACCTATATGACAAGGGCCCGAGCGAATATTACGAAACTTGCCGACCTCATCCGAAAAATATCTGATCCATTTGTGGCCTATTTCGTCGACCCACTCCACATCATTGCCGTATTTTGGCGCTTCATTTAAAAGTTTTTGCCTGAGTCCCTCGCGATTTTTAAAATCGTCCCTCAATGCCTCAAGCAAATCCGATTTGCTTAAAATTTTTTCATCGTAAACAAATTTTTTTATGGCCGCCAAACTGTCGGCTATATTCGCGGGCTGGATTGCAGTTACACCCAAAAAATTGTAATGCGCGCCCCCCGCCGTTACATCCATGCTCCGGTCAATGCAGCCGCCGACGACTGATGAAAGAAACGGCGATGGAAGAACCCGCTGATGGATCCTATCAACGATTTCGCACGCCTTCATCATTTTTTCGGTATAGAATGAAATTTGGCTTGCGTACGCTTTTTCTAAAGATTCGTATGTTTCGTAGTCCGAAAGGGTGCCCGCGCCGGGCCCGATTTTTTCGCCGGAGAGCATGCATCTGCCGCCGTTTAAAGTCAGTTCTAAAACTTTAACCAAATTAAACATAGCGGCGTCGCTCCAGCCAAGAAAGTTTCCGTGAGTACTCAACTCAACACAGCCCACTGCGGCATAATTTACCGCGTCGTCCCTGTCTATGCCCCTGTTTATTAAAGCCGGAATTATCGCCTCGTCATTAAATATCTGCGGCATGCCGCCGCCGCGGCCGATCAACGCGGAACAATTTTCAAGCAGATCGTCAGGCGTGCCGGAAAATATCCGCGCCGACAAGTTCGGTTGGGGAAGGCCGACATGCTCCTGCGCCTTTAAAAAAAGACGGGACAGCTCGTTTGAGGCGTCGCCGCCTTCAAGCGTCTGTCCTCCGATCGCTACGTTAAATCCGATGGGGAAACCGGCGAAATATTTTGCGCTGTCTGCGCTGCGCATGTAAACGATTTGATTGAATTTTAACCAAAGCGATTCGATCAGCTCGAGAGCGTCATTGTCATTTATGAGTCCTTTTTCGATATCATTTATGTAGTACGGATAAAGATAACAATCCATCCTGCCCGGCGAAAAAGACGACGCGTTTGATTCCATATGTAAAAGCGTAAAAAGAAACCAAAGTGACTGCAGCGCTTCATGAAAAGATTCCGGAGGCGAGTCCGCCAGCTTGCCGCATATTTTAGAAACGCGGACGAGGTCGCCGCAATATAAACCTGAGCCGTCTTCCGCCATTTGCGCGGCAAGACTTCCGTAGCGGCGCATAAATATTCGCGACGCTTCAAGGACAATGACAAGGCTCTCGAAAAAAATTTTCGCGCTTCCGTTTGCGGCAAGAAGCTTTTTTTTTACCAGTTTCAATAATCCGGCCGGACCGAGAGAAAGCCATGTTTTTGTATCGGGGCAGATATGGCCTTGGGCATGGTCTGTTTGATTTATTTTTGCGACAAAGCGGATTTCGTTTATCAATTCGCCTGCTTCAACCTGTATCGCGTCTTCAAGCGTCTTACCCTTCCAATTGTGAAAAATTTCGCCGCGGAGTTTATCCGCGTCTTCTTTTTTGACTAAAAATTTATCCTGCGGTCTTGTTGGCAGTGTATCGAGCTCGCGTTCCACCCAGGAGACGCCTGCTTCGGGGAAAACAACGCCTCCTCTAATGCCGGGCGTGCGGTTGCCGACGATCAGTTC
>WRDG01000295.1 GCA_009783525.1 Defluviitaleaceae bacterium
GCAAACTTTTGGATTTCGTTTTGCCAGTTATACAACAGCGACGTGGGCACGACCACCAACGACTTGGCTCCGCGTTTTTGCCCCGAAAGCAGAACGGCGATCACTTGAACCGTTTTCCCGCGCCCCATGTCGCCCGCCAATATGCCCCCGAAACCGTAGTGCGCGAGCATCTTTAACCATTGATAGCCCGTCTTTTGATATTCGCGCAGCACCGGAACAAGAACCGGCGGTATGTCGAAAGCGAGCTTCGAGTTCTCGTTGAAGCATCCGATCAAATTGCCGAGCTGCGTGTCGAACGAAAACAAGCCGCTTGCGCCGCTCTCTTTGACGAGGCCGTCAAGGTAAAGCGCGCGGTAGGCCGGCAGGTTCAATCCGTTGCCGCTTATTTCTTTTTTTGTCACGTCCATTGCCGAAAGTAGTTCCGCGACCGACTGCACATGCTCGCTTTCGAGGTTTAAAAAGCGACCGTCCTTTAATCTGTGGTATTTTTTTTTGGCCTGGTATGATTCCATGGCTTCGATCAATTCCGAAAGAGTAAAATCCGAGTCGTCAAGCTCGATGTTAAGCAACTCGCCTTGCAGACGGATGCCGACCGAACCGTATTGGCTCTTTATTGTCTTTGCTTTTAATGCGTCGGTTACGTATATTTCGGCGTACTTTTTTAAGTGTTCTATGCCTTCTTTTAAAAACCCGTAAATTGCGTCATTTGAAATAAGCTTATATATTTGCTTTTCGTATTCCGGAGCGAAACCGTAAAAAGTTAACATGCGCGTAATGCGGTACTCTTCCGCGGAGTCGCGCAAAAAACCGTAGCCGGCGCTTTCGAGCGGATTTATTTCATTTTCGCCGTAATGAAACACGCACCGGCATATGACGTTTTTATTCTCGCTGTCGAAAAATAATTTTGTTTGCACCTGACAGGCGGCTACGTCAGGCTCTTCGCCTTCAATGGAAGCCACGATGCCCAAACCCCTAAATTTTGGAAGGATTACGGAAAAAAAACGGCTGCGTTCGTTTTCGGTAAACAATATTTCGGCGCCACGCGCATCCGCCAGCGCTTTTACCATTTGCAGCAAAATAAGGCCGTCATTTTTTTTCATGCGGCAAATCGATTCTTTTGAAACGTAATATTGAAAAAGCCTTCCGTTTAAAACGCGGAGGTTAAATGGTGTCGCCGAAACAGCCGCTTGATTTTCGGTGCAGCGAACGTTTAGTTTGAACTCCGGAGTTTTCGTTTCAAACTTGATTTTAACCGAGCCGTCTATTTCGCCGTCGATCGTTTCGCCGTCGAACAGCTCGAAAAAATCGTCTAAGTTTCGCTCGGTCAGCGTCAGCGACCGGCTGCTCGACGCGCTTGTGCCGTAAACGCTCGAATAGTTTTTTTGCACACGCTTAATAAAATCCCTGAACGCCTCTTCTTCGTTTTGCAAAAACTTAATTATGCGGCGGCTTTGGCTGTCGAAAGAATTTATGTGATGGCAAAACGAAAGCCCGTTTCCGTACTTGACCGTCTCTTCTTTGTTGACGCTCGTAACAAACGCCTCGATATTTTTTATGACGTACATCCGCTTATACCCGACCGCAAACGTAACATGGGCCTCGGCAAATTTTTCGTAATGAAAACAAGGCGCCAGCCGAACGGGTTCGGCGGGCGCCTGCGTTATAATTAATCCTTCGTCAATTTCTTTTAAAATCAATTTTTCAATCGAATCGGTCAATGTCTTTACATTTTTTTGAAGTCCCGATGTTTTTTGTGTATTAAAATTTCCTTCAGATAGCGAAAACATCGCCGTCACGACATGCTTGCACGCGCCCCGCCAAATATTATGGCTTTCGCAGTTGCAACTGTACTTGATCAGATTGTTTTGGGCATCGAGCCACAACTCTACGTCGTAGTGCTTATAGTTGCCTTCGACCGTTGCCCTGATTATTATCGCGTCGCCCTGCGCTTCGCTTTGCACGGATAATAATTTACCTTCGCGGTAGTAACGCTCTCCTCTTGCAAAAACATCAGCGTTGGAGCTGACGCTTAATATTGTCCCTTTGGTAATGTTGTTCATGCCTTTTAAGCTGCCCCTTATACCCTAAAGATATTATATGTGTTTATCAATAAGCGCGATCAAATCCGCAACGTCGGGTTTTGTAACCTGGCCCGTCGCGCCCAATGTTTCGCCCTTAAAACGCATTTCGTCCGTAATGAGCGACGAAAATATAAACACCGGCAGATTTTTAAGGTCGTTGTCGTCTCTTATCATTTTAAGCAGTCTGTGCCCGTCCATCCTCGGCATTTCGATATCGGTTACGACGGCGCATATCTGTTCGTTTATAGGCTTGCCGGTATACTTGAATGCCTTTAAGCCGCTCCACGCCTCTTCGCCGTTTTGAAAATAAATTATGTTGCCGAACCCGGCCCGTTCGAATGATTCGCTTATTACGCGCTCGAGCATCGTCGAGTCTTCTACGATCATGATAGGCTTGGCAATTTTTTCTCTTGCGCCCAAACGGTCTACATCGCCCAACTGGATGCCTGCCGACGGACTTATGTCCGCGATTATTTTTTCGAAATCTATAATCGTGATCAATCTGTTGTCGTAACGCGCAATGCCTGTCGCGAGCCCGTCTTCGCCGCCGTAGATCGCCTTGTCCGGTTTTTCGATATCAGTCCATGAAATGCGGTGAATCCCCGAAACGTCATGTATATGAAACGCAGAATTTATTTTGTTGAAGTTTGTTATCACCAATATGTCGCGCTCGTCGTTGGCCGAAGGCGGCAACCCCATGTAAGCTGCCAAGTTGACCACCGTAATGATTTCGTCGCTGGACTTAAAAACCCCTTCTATAAAAGGATTGGAATTTGGCATAGGCGTTATAGTCGCGGTGCTGAACATAACCAATCGGAATATTTTTGCCACGTTGATGCCGAAATGCTGGTCGCATATTGTAAACTCCATCACTTCAAGCTCGTTCGTCCCGCTTTCCAA
>WRDG01000296.1 GCA_009783525.1 Defluviitaleaceae bacterium
GCAAATATAAAACAGAAAGCGGTGAAGCGATTGCCGCCGCAGGTACGCGACCAACAACCCTCGCGCCAATTCCACGGTCACAACCGTTTCATGCGCGAAAAAGAAAAACCGAAAGATTTTAAAAAAACCGTGCGCAGATTATTGGGTTTTTTTAAAGGCAGCCGCCATATGCTCGTATTAATATTTTTTTTGGTGCTCGGCTCATCCGCCGCGGCCCTTGTCACGCCGATGCTTATTGGGAACGCGGTGGACGCGCTCGACCGAAACGCGGAGGTTTCCGTTTACGCGACGCTTATCGCCATGATGCTCGCCATTTATTTCGGCGACGCGGTCATGCGTTTTTTACAGCAGTTCGTCGTCGCGGGAACGTCGCAGCGGCTCGTAATGACTCTAAGAAAATCCGTGTTCGGCCATTTGCAAAAACTTCCGGTTAAATTTTTTGACGGCTACCAGCACGGCGAATTGATGAGCCGTTTGTCAAACGACACCGACAACATCGCGGGCGTGCTCGGCACGGCGTTGGTTTCCCTATCGTCGATAGCGATCGTTTTGACCGGCGTCCTGATTATGATGCTCCGCTTGTCGCCGGTCATGACTTTTTTCAGCCTCGTTTCGATACCGCTTTTCTTTTTGGTCAACAGGACGATCACGAAGCAAACCCGTAAATATTTTAAGCAACAGCAGGAAACGCTCGGCCGTTTAAACGCAAAAGCGGAAGAAGACATTACGGGGATGGCGGTTATCAAGGCCTATAACCACGAAGGCCACGCCATACGCGAATTTGACGAAATAAACGACGGTTTGCGCGCGGTAAGCACTAAAGCGCAGATATGGTCCGGTTTTATAATGCCCATCATGAACGTGATTAATAACCTGAGCCTCGCAGTCGTGGCTTTGGCGGGCGGCATACTCGCGCTCGACGGCAGGTTTGGTTTGATATCCGTTGGGATGATCGCCACATTCATCAGCTATTCGCGGCAATTCGGCAGGCCGCTGAACGAACTCGCGTCAACCTACAACGCATTTTTATCCGCGCTCGCAAGCTGCGAGCGCGTTTTCGGCATACTTGACGAATCCGAAGAAACGCCCGACCCGGCAAACGCGCAAGTGTTAAAAAAACCGCGGGGACATATAATTTTTGACAAAATGTCGTTTTCATATAACCCGAATGAATTTATGACACTGTCCGACATTTCGTTTGAAGTTGAACCCGGCTCGACTGTTGCGTTTGTCGGCCCGACCGGCGCGGGCAAAACTACCATCGTAAATTTGATCACACGTTTTTACGATCCGCTCGGCGGCAGCATCACACTCGACGGCACGCCGCTTTTCAATTTTACGCGCGACAGTTTGAGGCGGGCGTTCGGCGTAGTCTTGCAGGACGCGTATCTGTTTACGGGCACGGTATACGACAACATCAGGTACGGCAAACCCGACGCAAAAAGCGACGAGGTATATCAAGCTGCGAAATACGCCGGAGCGCACCATTTTATCTCGCAGCTTCCCGACGGATACGAGAGCGTTCTTACAGAAAACAGCCACGAGCTGAGCACGGGACAGAGGCAGCTCCTTGCGATTGCGCGCTGCGTGCTTGCAGACCCTGCGATATTGATTCTTGACGAAGCGACATCTAACGTCGATACGCGCACCGAGATCCGAATACAGCATGCGATGGCGCGTTTAATGAAAGGCCGCACATGTTTTGTAATAGCTCACCGCCTGCGGACGATAGCAAACGCCGATCAAATCCTGTTCATCGACGGCGGCCGCGTTACCGAGCGCGGAAACCATGCGGAGCTTATGAAAATCGGCGGAGCTTATTACCGGATGTTTACTTTGCAATCCGAGGGAATCGCGGCAGATTAATTTGTAGAAGCGCCTTCGGTATGGTAAATTATTTTTAAATTTTTCTTGAGGTGTTACAGAATGTCATGGTTCCACAATATCCGTATCGGGAAAAAAATATTGTTCTCTTACATTTTAGTTTTGCTTATAGCATTGTGTGTAGGCGTTTACGTAATAATCAGCACCAGGGACATCGTCATCCAGTATACTAAAGCAATCGATTTTACCAGCCGGCGCGTTTCGTATATTTTTAAAATTAAAGATCAGCTTACCGACGCACGCTTGGTCATAGCGGAACTTTTTTTTCACGAAAATACCTCCGATGAAATAATCAAACTCTATACCGACCTGGACAGCGACCTTAACAAATTGATTAAAGAACTCCACGGACTCTACGACGTCGCCGTCCCTATTGTTCAAGAAAAAATCCGTTACGTGCTGCCTATGATTGAAGCGTACCGCAGTGAAACAAAGGAGCTCCTGCAGCTTTTACTGTTAACAGAGGAGTACGAGAGCAACACCGACGAGTACCGCGACGTATTGTACAGAGCCGAATTGAAAAGCTACGCGGTAAAAAACATATACTTAAAAGACATGATCGCAGCGGCAGACTCCATATCGGATCTTACCGTTGAAGCACTAAACATATTTGCGGAAGAAATCGGTTTCAGGACAAACAACGTTCATTTTGTAACGTTCGCCCTGCTTGCCGTTTCTCTTCTGCTTTTTTTGGTTATGGCGCTTTACATGCCGGGCATGTTCAGCAGAGGTTTGGTCCAGCTGACAAACTTTATGACGCGCGCAAGCCTGAAGGGCGACCTGTTTTTGACTGTCGAAGATAAAACCGTAATAGCCATGTATTCGGCGCACAAAGACGAAATAGGCACATGCATAAAAAACACCTCGGCGTTTATCAAGAGGATGATAAAAATTGAAAACATCATGACCCGTATAGCCGACGGAGACCTTACAGACGAAATCGAAATCCTTTCGGATGCAGACAGCATGGGCAAGTCGCTGCAGACAATGATCGGCAACTTAAATGAAATGCAGCAGAAAGCTGTTATGAAAACCGAAGGTCCACTGCTTATTTTAGCAGGCGCGGGCAGCGGCAAAACAACCGTGTTA
>WRDG01000297.1 GCA_009783525.1 Defluviitaleaceae bacterium
GATTTGCCTATGCCGGGGTCGCCGCCGAGTAGCAGCAACGATCCCTCTACAATGCCTCCCGACAACACGCGGTCCAGCTCTGATATATCGGTGGGCAGCCTGCCGCCGTTGCCTTCCGCATCAACATCGCCTAAAAGCGTCGGTTTGCCGGCGCCCGGAACAATTAGCTTCGCGTTTTTTACTACCGACGCGGGCCGGGCTATTGTTTCTTCCATTTTGTTGAACTGCCCGCACGACGGACACCGCCCGAGCCATTTTGAAACTTCGTAGCCGCACTCGGTACAGACGAATGATGTTTTGGCTTTTTGCATTAATTTTTGCTGACTTCCACTTTTTTTTGCGCGCCTTCCGTATCGAGGCTGAACACGACCTTGCCGGCTATATTCGACTTAACGTTTCCTATGCTGTTGCCGTCGATCACAATCCGGTAGAGCGTTTCGGGCAGCAGTTCCATCGTCACCCGCACGTCGTCCGCCCCTTCGAGACCAAATTGCGCTTTTTCTTCCGTAATAAAAAAATTTTTGATGTTGGCGCCGGGCACCGTTTCGAGTAAAAGCTTTCCGTTTTTTTCCATTTTAGTTATTTCCTGATATGTTTTTACTTTGTAAACATCGCCCTCCCAATCGAAATTTTCTGTTTTGCGTTTTTCCTGTGCGGAGCAATCGCCGAAACTGACGCTGCCGTCCGGTTCGCCTCTGATAATTTCGTTAATGTTTTCCATTGCATGCCTCCTTGACGTTTTCGGCAAATTATACCAATTTAACAAATCTTTGTATGTTTTTTTTTATATGCTATATTGTTTTGCAATTGGTGTTTTATCTGACGGCTGATGTTTTAGCCGAACAAAACGGGGAGAGTTTTATGCCAAACGAAAAACCGAACGTAATTTTTATTTACGCCGACGACTTGGGACGGGGAATGCTTGGCTGCTACGGCCAAAAATTAATGCCTACTCCTAATATCGACAGACTGTGCGCCGACGGCGTCCGTTTCGATAATGCTTACGGCTGCCATATTTGCGCCCCGGCCCGCGCAAGCCTTTTATGCGGCATACATGACTGCCATCAAGGCGGGTGGGCGTTTACTGCCGCGGGTATTTACATCGACTATTCAAAAGGGCTTATCACTTTAGACGAAGTCGAAGAGCTGATCCACAACACCGGCATGGACAAATTGAGCGGCGAAAATTTTTTAGGCACGGTTTTTAAAAAGGCCGGTTATGTAACCGGCCAGGTAGGAAAACTCGATTGGGGTTTTTCGACTACGGCCGCTTCGGTAAAAAAGCATGACTGGGATTATCATTACGGTTATTACGACCATCAAATGTGCCACGGTTTTTATCCGCCGTTTTTGCACGAAGACGGAATTTTGACGGATATACCGGGCAATACTCTTCCGGACTGCGGAATAAAAGCGTTTATGACAGACAAATGCGTTCTCGATAAAAGCGTGCCGGTCGAACAAAGCCGGCCGGGGATGGCAGTATATTCACAAGACCTGTTTGACGAAAAAATGGTTGCTTTTATACGAAAAAACAAAGACAACCCGTTCTTTTTATATCATCCTTCGCAACTTCCTCACGGCCAACTGAGCATACCGGACATAGACCCGCGCGTCGCGGGCGACGACAGGCTGACTGCCATGGAAAAGGTTTTTGCATCAATGGTGCTTCGTTTGGACGATACCGTAGGAGTGATACGGACCGAATTGGAAACTCTCGGCTTATTAGAAAACACGATGATTATTTTTTCCGCGGACAACGGCCACGCTCCGTATTACGCAGAAGAGCGTACTGGGCAGCCTTACAACCACCTGATTGACGGACGCAGGATAGACCATCTCGGCGTCCGTTACACAACCGAAGGTTACGGCGACATATACGACGGCAACGACGGCTTTACCGGGATCAAAGAATCTAATTTCGAAGGCGGCGCGCGCGTTCCGCTCATCGTCAGCTGGCCGGGCCATACAAAAAACGGAAGCAGCACAGATAAAATTGTAGCCAATTATGATTTTATGGCGACTATGGCGGACATGCTCGGCGTAGACTCAGGACCGGACAAGGACGGCGTTTCGTACATGGGATTGATATCGGACGGCTATTGTTTTAACGAACATGATTACATTGTGTACGCGGGCAGCCGCGGGCCGGCGATTGTTATGCGCGACGGCTGGAAACTGCGCATGCATAAAAAACCGAATTTTCATCAAGGGATTTTCGGCGCGTATTGGGAGCATATAGCGGACGGTATGGCGACCGAGCTCTACTACCTTCCGGACGACAAGCGCGAAGAAAATAATTTGGCTGAAAAATATCCCGACAAAGCCGATGCGCTTTGCAAACTGCTCATGCTCGAGTGCGACGGAAATTTTATTAACGGCACTACTGAGCCGCACTTCGTTTACTATCCGTTCAACCACAGAGCGGCCGCAAAACGGGCCGGAAAATAATGCCTCACTCCGTAAATGTATCAGTCAGAAACATGGTTGAGTTTATACTTCGCAGCGGCAGCATAGACGCTCAGTTTTTTAGGGCTTCACGCGCACCCGAAGGCATAAAAACACACCAGCGTGTTCAAAAATTAAGAAAAAAGGAAGCAAACCTGAGCAGTGCTGTTTATAAAAGCGAGGTGCAATTAAAGATTACCGTCCTCCACCGCGATATTTTATTTACGGTTGACGGCCGCGCAGACGGAATTTTTACAGACGGAAACTCGATTGTTGTAGAAGAAATTAAGTCGACTTTATCGCCGCCGCGAACGTTCGAAAAAAACACCGACCATTGGCATTGGGCGCAGGCAAAATGCTACGGTTACATGTATGTCGAATCATTGCGCGAAAACGTGCAAAAAAGCGGCAATGTGTTTACAAACGAAGAGGGAGTTGCTTCACCGGCGCCGCCGGACGAAATTACGATCGCGATCATTTACGCGCATATAGAAACA
>WRDG01000298.1 GCA_009783525.1 Defluviitaleaceae bacterium
ATAAAGTCGGGGATAAACACATCTATTTTGCCGCATGAATGGAGCCGTGTTTTAATTCCTTTTTTTTGCGCCCATTCGACGGCGCGCTTCTGCGCCGGCTTGATCAGTTCGCGGTACATGCTCAATGAAAAAAATTGCGTTCCCTTATAACCCATGTCGTCCGGCCAGTTAATTTCGTCGAAGCGGTAGCCGGCGTCCCATACCATGTCCATCATGGCGAGGTTTATGTCAAGGTATGTGTTGATGATGTCAACGCACCATTCCGGGTCGTCAATGAGCGCCATTAAAAAACGTTCCGTTCCGATCATCCAAGAATGCGCAACGTCAAACCCGAACCACATCCCGCCGACGATCCAATAGCCTTCCTTTTGCCAGATCGGATAATTTTTTTCGAGTTCTTTCCAATTGACGCGGTCGCGGCCGGGTTTCATGCGCGCCTTTGCGTCAGCCCAGGAGTCGCGGTCCTTTACTTTAAAATCCAAAAAATCCGGCGTGGAGGCGATGTGCTTCCAATTTTTCATGGTGGCGCCCCAGTTTGTGGTGTAAACAGTATATTCCGGTGTGTCTTCGAGCACTTTAAACTCGTAGCGCGGCGAAAAGTCCGCGTGAATAGTCGCCACGTTGTCGAGCCCGAAATATTTAACGAAATCACGGTCGGGCATCCCCTCAGCCACCCAACGGTCCACCGTCACGCCCCAAGGATAATCCATGATCGGCACGCGGTCGGCGTCCCTGTGCTCGTACATCCGAGCGAACCGTTCCTTTGAAGTCATTTTGTCCGCGCCGAAACTTTTCAAATTGTTTTTAATGTCCATAATCAACCTCCGATATTTATATTGATGTGCTTTGTGCCTTGACTAAAATATTTTCCAGTTCATTTTTTACCGCTTCAATCTCATCGGACGAAACGCGGGTTTCGTCGGCAAAAAAGAACGACGCCGCCTCCTGCGCCTCTTTTAAAATGTCCATGTCGCGGTAAAGGTTCGCAATTGTAAAATTGGGCAGGCCGTGCTGAGCCGTGCCGAAAAACTCGCCGGGCCCGCGCAGCTTTAAATCGAGCTCAGACAATGCGAAACCGTCCGACGTTTCTGTAAGCGCTTTCATGCGGGCGGCCGCCGTTTCGTTTCGGCTGTCCGTAACAAGCACGCAGTGCGATTGGCTGTCGCCGCGGCCCACGCGGCCGCGAAGCTGATGCAGCTGCGAAAGACCGAAGCGGTCCGCGTCTTCAATAACCATCAAATTAGCGTTGGCAACATGCACGCCTACTTCGACGACGGTAGTCGAAATTAAAATCTGTATTTCGTTTGCTTTAAACGCTTCCATTATTTCCAACTTTTTTGCCGGCGTCATTTTGCCGTGCAGAGCCGAGATGGTCACGTCCGGCAATTTTTTTTGCAATTCTTCCGTGTAAACGTTAACGGATTTTATTTCCATCGAAACGCTTTCTTCGATCGCCGGGCAGATTACATAAACCTGCCGTCCGCTTCCGGCTTCTTTTTGCATAAACGAAATTATCCGCTCCCGGTACCCGCCGTTTACGCAATATGTTTTTATCGTTTGCCTTCCGGGAGGCAGCGAGTCGATTGTCGATATGTCCATATCACCGTAAAGTATCAGTCCGAGCGTGCGGGGGATCGGCGTTGCCGTCATAACGAGGACATGCGGTTTGACGCCTTTTTCGCTCAAACATATGCGTTGGTTTACACCGAAGCGGTGCTGCTCGTCCGTGATGACGAGCACGAGGTTGGAGTAGGCGACGGTTTCTTGTATTAGAGCGTGTGTGCCGACGATCATCCGAGCCTCGCCGCTTTTTACCGCCTCCAGCGCGGCAGCGCGCTCGCGCTTCGAATTGCCGCCCGTGAGCAGCACGGTTTTATATCCGAGCGGCGAAAAAAAATGCGAAAAATTTTTGTAGTGCTGTTCGGCGAGCACCTCCGTTGGAGCCATGATTGCCGCCTGTGTATTGCCGCCGCTTTTTATCGCCAAAAAAGATGAAATTATCGCTACAGCGGTTTTTCCCGAACCCACGTCTCCCTGTACCAAACGGCTCATCCTGCGGCCGCTTGCAAGATCCGAAACGATTTCCGCCGTAACTTTTTTTTGCGCGTCAGTTAATGCAAACGGAAACAGATCCAATATTTGCGAACAATCTGTATCGTTTACTGCCGCCGCGGGTTCGCCCGCGTTTAGTCCCTTAAGCTTTAACATCGCGTATTGCATAAAAAAAAGCTCTTCAAATACCAACCGCCTCCGGGCCGCAAAAAATGCGCCGTCGTTTTCGGGGAAATGGATATTTGTAACAGCTTCTTTATATGAGCAGAGATTAAAATTGTCTTTTATGTAAACGGGAAGCGCGTCGGGCAAATCTAAATGCGTGAGATTGTCTAAAACATATTTTATAAGCGAACGAAAAAGTTTTTGCGAAAACGCTGCCGCCGCGGGATAAAGCGGCACGATGCGGCCCGAAGACAGCAGCGCGCCGTCACCCGGTTTTTCGTAGTCAGGCGACTCCATAACGTATGTCGGCTGGTCCGCGTACGAAGCGGAACGTTGTCTATAAAAATTATATGTTACTTTTCCGGTGAATATATATTCATGGTTTTGCAAAAAATATTTTTTTAAATAGGGCTGGTTAAACCATGTAATTTCTAAAATCCCGGTTTTGTCGCGGAGCTGCGCTTTTGTTAAAGATATTTGCCTGCCGCCGTTCCGCGTTTTTATTACGGAGCTGACGCATTCGCCGTGTATCGCGCCCCTGATCGTGTTAACGGATCCCGGTACGAGAGAGGATACGGTGCGTATTTCGGTGCGGTCGTCGTAATCGCGCGGAAAATGCTTGAGCAGGTCGCTGACGGTAAAAATGCCGATTCCGTTCAACGCTTTGGCGCGTTTTTCGCCGATACCGTGCAGCGTTGAAACAAAATCG
>WRDG01000299.1 GCA_009783525.1 Defluviitaleaceae bacterium
ATTCCGTTTGCTCCCGCTTGCGAAGCGGACGCGATACCGTCCGAAGCGGATATCGCAAACGCGATAAGGGCGATAACATGAGCCGCGCATACGGATATATATTCGATTTCGACGGGGTTCTCGCGCGCACGATGGAGCCGCACTTTATCTGTTACAAACAGGCGCTCGCCGAGGTTGGCGTGCCGCTTATAAAAAAGCAGTTCTATTCGCAGGCGGGCATGACCGCACTCGAACAGATCAAGTGCTTTTGCGACCTTGCGGGCGTCGAAACCGACTACGCAGCGGTGTATGCGCGTAAAAAGGAACTGTTCAAAGACAAATTGATGCAGGCGAAACCGATTCACTGCAACATAGAATTGTTTAACGCATTGAAGGGGCTCGGCTTTAAAACGGCAATAGCAACCGGAAGCTCGCGGCTTTCTGTCGAACCGGTTGTCGGGCTTTTTAATTTGAAGCCCGACGCGCTCGTGACCGCGGAAGATGTCACGCGCGGAAAACCGAACCCCGACTTGTTTTTGGAAGCGGCAGCTCAAATTTGTGTCAAGCCGGAAAACTGCATAGTGATAGAAGACTCCGACGCCGGAATAGAGGCGGCGCGGGCCGCCGGCATGCTTGCGATGAGGTTTTACGATTTTTATGAACAGCAGGCATAAGCTTAATATATTGGCCGTCGATTACGGCGCGAGCGGCGGCAAGGCAATTATTGCCGCATTCGACGGCGGCAGGCTCGAATGCAGAGAGATACACCGTTTTGCAAACGAGCCGTGCCGGATTATCGACAATCTCTATTGGAACGTTTTCGAAATGTACGGAAATTTAAAAACTGCGCTCTGCAAGGCAGCAAAATGCGGGCCGGTGGCAAGCGTCGGCATAGATTCTTGGGCCACCGACTACGGCGTTTTGGACGCGCAGGGCAATCTTCTCGAAAATCCGCACAGCTACATGGACGACCGTACATTGGACGTAATTGAAACGGTAAATTCTATCTACACTCCTTTCGAATTGTTTTGCAAAACGGGAGTAGAGCCGCATCACCGCTTTGCGCTGCATCAAATGCTCGCTTTGCGCAAAAACGGGCGGGCCGTTTACGAAAACGCGGCGTCCGCCATGTTCATGCCCAATTTATTGGGCTATTTTTGTACGGGTTTGACGAGCTGCGAAGCCACGCAGGCGAGCACTACGCTTATGTACGACCCTTTTTTGCGCGGGTGGAACGACGGGGTTTTTGAAAAATTCGGGCTGCGTAACCTGTTCCCAAAGTTAAACGGCAACTCGTCCGTGCTTGGCGGGCTGCTGCCTTCGGTCGCGAATGAAACCGGTACTGCGGGCGTCAAGGTGATAAACATCCCGCAGCACGACTCCGCCGCGGCAATGGCCGCTTCTTCCGCGGCGCGGGACGGCACGTTTTTTGTAAGCAGCGGAACGTGGTCTGTGATGGGCACATATCTTGACGAGCCCGTTGTTACACGGGAGGCGTTCGACAAAAAATTTAACAACCAAATTGGGTTCGGCGACAAGGTCATGTTTGTAAAAAATGTGCTCGGACTGCGGATAACTGCGAAGTGCGCGGAAGAATGGGCCGCGGCCGGAACGCGGGTCGATTACGGGGCATTGGATGCGGAAGCGGAAAAAAGCGGCTTCGACTCCTACATAGACCTTTCGGAAAATTGGCTTAATAAAGAAGGCAGTACGGAAGAAAACATTAAAATTAATTGCGCAAAGCGCGGAATGGCTGTGCCTGTGCGCCCCGCCGAAACCTACGCGAGCGTCATAAACGCATTGGCAAACGAATACGGCAGGACAGCGGCAGATTTGGAAAAAATTACGGGAAAAAAATTTGCGCGCGCGCATATCGTGGGCGGCGGAGCGAAAAGCGGCTGCCTGTGCCGAAGGACCGCGCAAAAAACCGGCCTCGAAGTGATTGCGGGCCCTTACGAGGCGACCGCGGCAGGCAATGTGATAGCCCAGCTTATTGCGCTTGGAGAAATAAATAGTGAAAGCGAAGCGGAAACTTTGATTGAAAATTCTTTCGAATTGAAAAGATTTTGAAACGGGGTAATTGAATGGAGCTTAATGTCGACGCCCATCTTTATTGCATGGGCACATTTGCGGAACGGTATGTTCCGAACGGCTACCGCGACGCGCTGTGCTTGGAAGAACGTCTCGGGATAATGGCGGGAGCTGAAGGTTTAACGGGTTTGAATATTTTTTACCCTTTAAAGGAGCTGCCGTCCGACCCGGTCAAGCTGAAAGAAAAACTTGACGGGTACGGTTTGCGCGTTTCGAATGTGGGCGTAGAAAATTTTGGGGACAGACGATGGATGAGCGGCGCGTTTTCGACAAACGACGCCGCCGTAAGAAAAGAGACGGTTCGCTACGCAAAGGCGGCCATTGACCTCGCGGCTGAAACCGATGCGGACAGCGTACTGCTTTGGCCGGCGCACGACGGTTTCGATTATCCGTTCCAAATAAACTACGCGGATTCGTGGAAGCATATGGTCGATACGTTCCGCGAAATAGGCGAGTACAACCCGCGCGTAAAGCTTGCGATCGAGGCGCAAAAAAGCGACCCGCGCCAGCGTTCGCTGGTGAGCGACACAGGTAAACTTATGATGCTGCTGCAGGAGCTTGATATGCCGCACTACGGCGGCGCGCTCGATATAGGCCATGTGTTGCAGGCGCAAGAAAATTTATCCGAAGCGCTTGCAGTAATGAACGCAAAAAACAAGCTGATGCAAATCCACTTAAACGAAAATTACCGCACGGGCGACCCCGACATGCTGTTCGGCACAGTGCATTTTTGGGAAGTGCTCGAATTTTTTTACAACCTGATCCAAACGGATTACAAAGGCTGGGTCAGCCTCGACATAATCGTGGCTCGCGACAACCGCAGGGTTTCTATGGAGGCGGGG
>WRDG01000300.1 GCA_009783525.1 Defluviitaleaceae bacterium
CAAAACAGCTGATCGGGAAGCGGCTTTTTTATTGGCGCGGGGCATTATAAGCCAAAGCGATTTGGCGGTTTTCGTGACAAAATCGGGAACGACAGAAACGGTTACGCATTTGCCAAAAGAAACGGCAGCAGCTTGGATCGTTAAATTGCTGGGTAAGCAAGCGGAGGCGGAACAAATCAACGTCGCCGAAGCCGCAAAATTTTTAGACGACTCGGAGGTTTCGGCCGATCATAAAAAATTAGTTTATTATGCGGCACAAACAGGGATAGCCGCGGTTCACGACGGTTATTTTTCACCCGACCGCCTCGTTACGCGGGCGGAACTCGCCCAAATGCTGTACAACGCGCTCTCTCCGCAGCACACGCCTGCTCCGTCGCCCACTCCCTCAGCCTCGCCTGCCGCGTCCACTGCGCCGCCGCTGCAGTCAGACAGGCCGACTGCCGGTTTCCACGGAACGGTGGAGAGCGTATTCGACACGGGATCTGAACTCTGCATCCAAGCTGACGTTAACGGCAATTCTGTGATATACCGTTTTGCCGTAAGCGCGGTTGTTACGATAGACGGGCTTCACCGCTCCGTTGCGCATTTGCGCACGGGCATGACATTTTACGCCGTTTCAAGCGGCGGCAACGTTATTTTGAGCCTTGTTGCGCGCACCGCAACAGGATCTCAAACAACGCCCGCGCCGTCGCCCGCTGCTCCGCCGCCGGCGTCGGCCGAAAACGAAGGCTATGTTACCCAAATATTTACAACGCCTGTAAACGCGCTTGCCATCCGTACGCACCGCCTTAGGATGACCGGCGAGCTTAACACGGAAGAATCGCAATACAGCCTTTCCGCTTCATGCGTCATAAAACGCGGGAATCAAACGGTTCCGTTCGGCAGCATAAAAATTGACGACATTGTCGTTTTTTCGCATATCGGTAATATAATCACATCCATAGAACTTTTCGAAAAAGACCGTGAAATAAAAGGAACGTTGCTTGACAAAAAATTTTTTCCGCTCACCGGCACGCCCGTGCTTACGATCATGGGCGATGACGGACGCGTTTACGAAATGCGCGCGACATCCGAAACAAAGTTTACGCGAAATTCACAAAGCGCCGTTTGGCGTTCGCTGCGCATAGGCGATTTAATAGAAGCCCGCTGCGAATATGACATGCTCGCGGAGCTATCTGCCGCCGGTCTGCGTTCTGTCGTCACTGGTGTGCTCGAGGCCATGCACATCACGCGAAATTCCGTCACCGTAGTGATCAAGCTTTCAGACAACACCGAAGCGGTTTACCGCGTCGACGCCGAATCTGTCGACGTGTACCAAATGCGCGTAGGCAAAGAAACCCGCCTCTACCTTGACAGCCTCGAAGTATACAACCAATACACATTTAACTGACATATATCCGTTATTTGCCGTTTATTCATAGGAGGCAATCGAAATGGCGGACGAAAGCGGCCGCGGCAAAAATAATTTAAGCAACCTCAAGCCGCTCCCAAAACCGGCTCGGCCGCCCGATAACACAAAAAAAACCGCGGCCAAACAGATTGAAGCGGCAAAAAAAACG
Organism: Defluviitaleaceae bacterium; assembly: GCA_009783525.1. Taxonomy (GTDB): domain Bacteria; phylum Bacillota; class Clostridia; order Lachnospirales; family WQUN01; genus WRDG01. The sequence goes on from WRDG01000300.1 coordinate 1,560, forward strand.
CAAGCGGTTTATTTGCCGCAGCGCACAAAGTCAAAACCCGGCGCGTATAAAAAGAAAAAACCGTCGTTTTTCGGCAAGTTTATAAAAAATCCAAAAACGACAGGAATGGCAGCGCTCGGAGTCGTTTTTATCGTGCTGGCTGTTTTAATTATTTGGTCCACAACTAACAAAAATGCGTTCGATTTATATGTAAACGGAAATCTTATCGCCCATTTCGCCCGTTCAAACGACGTTACCCGCGAGTCAATCGCCGCGCAAATAATCACGCATTTGGAAGATTCAATAGGTGCGAACATTTACACCGAGGATATTATCGAAATTGAAACGGCCAACCGCGGCAAAAAGCTCCTCGTGAGTTACGAGGAAGCGCTTAGCGCGGCGGCACGCGCGCTCACATATAAAATCGCCGCCTCTATGCTTACGATTCACGGCACTGACGAAATAATTTTAAGAAACCGATCGGACGTGCAAGCTGTGCTTGATTATTTGGCGATGCCTTTTAAAGAGGACGGAGCCAATTATGTTTCAATTTCGTTCGACGAAAACGAAGTAACCGAAAAAATCGTGTTCGTCGATTCCGAAACTCCCGTTTCCGTTAACGACGCGTTGCTCAAGCTCGACATAAAGGTTCGGTCATTCGACAATTACGAAATCGTATCCGGTGATACGCTCGGAGCAATAGCCCTGCGCTTTAACACGACGGTCAATAAAATATGCATCGACAACCCGGGGTATGACACCTCTACTATTCTACAGCCCGGCAAGGTTCTTTTGATCGATTCCGTCAAGCCGTTTGTTTCGATAATAACAGTTGAAGAAACCGTCAGAACCGAAATAATTCCCCGAGATTTGCGCGAAGAAGAAAATCCTTACGAGTACCAAACATATTACGAAATCGTAAACGAAGGACGTGACGGCGAACAGGAAGTTACCGTGCGTATTGTGCGCGTAAACGGAATACAAAGGCAGCCGGAAGAAACAATCAACACCGAAATAATAATCCAGCCGATAGACCGGGTCGTGATTGTGGGAACGTCGGAAATCATGCCTCAAAGAAGGTAAAGCAAATTAATATTTGGAGGGTACAGCCGTGGGACACAAGGTACTGATCGTAGACGACGAAAAAAATATCGTCGATATTGTCGAATACAATTTAAAAAAAGAAGGCTTTGAAGTGATCACCGCATTCGACGGCGAAGAGGGGCTTCGTTTGGCGCTTAATCCCGAAAATACTCCCGATCTCGTCCTGCTTGACATAATGATGACCAAAATGAGCGGTTACGAAGTTTGCAAGCGTGTCCGTGAAAAAAGCCAGGTTCCGATAATTATGCTGACCGCC
>WRDG01000301.1 GCA_009783525.1 Defluviitaleaceae bacterium
ATTGCGCCTGCGCGGTGCCGATGGCGATGTCGCTCGAAGGAATTAAAAACGTTGCCGAGGCCGCGCGGAGCTCCGGTAAAAATTACATGATGATGGAAACGGCTCTGTATACTTATCAGTTCTTTTATGTAAAACAAATGCTTGAGAGCGGCGTATTGGGGCGAATACAATTCATGCGCGGCTCCCATTACCAAGACATGATTGCCTACCCCGATTATTGGATGGGCCTTCCCCCGATGCTCTACAGCACGCACGCCATTGCGCCGATGGCGGCGCTTTACGGTTCGCGGATTGAGCGCGTGCATTGCTTAGGTTCCGGAACGATGGAACCGTGGCTTCATGAGCAATACGGAAATCCGTATCCGGTGGAAAGCGCGCTGCTTTCTTTTGAAAACGGTATGAAGGCGGAAGCGACCCGCTCGATGTTCGAGGTCGCCAAGATTATTCAGGAAGGTTTGTATGTTTACGGAAGCAAAGCCAGCTTCGAATGGGGGGTTCGCTATTTTGACGACCCGTATGTCACCGCCGCCGCAGGAAACTACCAAAAAATGACTTTAATCGAATTCAATCAAATTGCGACGCCGAACTGCGCCGACAAATTACCGGAGAGCATACGGCGTTTCACCGCAGGCGAAGGGCATTACGACCCTTCAAACCCGCAAAAGCCGCTTACGAAGGAGACGGCTGCGATGCACCACGGTTCGCATCCGCACCTTGTCCACGAATTCATAATGAGCATTGTTGAAAACCGCAAGCCCGGGTACGACGAAGTGTTCGCCGCAAACATCACCGCTTCGGGCATTTGCGCCCACGAATCCGCTATGAAAGACGGCGAGGCGGTCGTTATACCAACGTTTAAATAATTTATTAAAAAGCTCTAATTAATATAAAGGAACGAATGCGCATGGAAAAAAAGCTGAGAGCTATACCTTTATCCGACGTCGATTTGCTGGACGGCGTCTTGAAAGAAAGAACGGCAGTAAACAAAAAATATCTGATGAGTCTAAAGAATGAAAATCTTTTACAAAATTATTATATGGAGGCGCTGCTTTGGACGCCTTCCGGCAAGCCCGAGGGCTGCCATTGGGGCTGGGAGTCGCCAACAAGCCAGGTAAGAGGTCAGTTTTTAGGCCATTGGCTTTCCGCCGCGGCAATATTGTACTGCTCTGAAGGGGATGCTGAAGTTAAAGCGAAAGCGGATTATATAGTTTCCGAGCTTGCCCGCTGCCAAAGGGAGAACGGCGGCGAATGGGCGGCAGCGATACCCGAAAAATATCTTCACAGAATCGCCGAAGGCAAGTGGGCTTGGGCGTCGTTGTATGTGGTGCACAAGACTTTTATGGGGCTCCTGGATATGTACGAATTCGCGGGTAATCAACAGGCGCTTGACATAGCCGTCAATTTTGCAAAGTGGTTCGTCAGATGGACAGCCGATTTTACGCAAGAACAAATGGACAACATATTGGAAACGGAAACCGGCGGAATGTTTGAAGTTATGGCGAAGCTTTACGCGACAACCAAAGACCCGGAGCATTTGCAACTTATGAAGCGCTTTGAGCGCCGCCGTCTGTTCGACCGGTTAATCTCTGGAGAAGACGCGCTGACAAGAATGCACGCGAACACTACCATTCCGGAAATCCTCGGCGCGGCATACGCTTACGATATAACGGGAAACGACCGATGGCTCAAAGCGGTTGAGGCTTATTGGCGGTGCGCGGTGACCGAAAGGGGATATTTCTGCACGGGCGGTCAAACGAACGGCGAGTTGTGGTGTCCGCCTTTTGAATTCGCGGCCGACCTCGGCGCGTTAAATCAAGAGCACTGCACGGTCTACAACATGATGAGACTGGCGCAATGGTTGTTTGTATGCACATCCGACGTGAAGTACGCCGATTATATCGAGCGCAATATTTACAACGGAATTTTGGCCCAGCAGCATCCGGACATGGGAATACCTACGTATTTCCTTCCCCTTGGCCCAGGAGCGCGCAAAAAATGGGATACCCTTACCGAAACGTTTTGGTGCTGCAACGGCACCGTTTTGCAAGCGAATTCCATCCACGAGAGCTTTATTTTCTACGGCGACAACCAAGGCGTCGTCATCGGCCAATACTTCCCGGCAAAATTAAAAATTAATATAAATAACACCGCCGTTGAAATTACGCAGGAGCATGAAAATTGGGGCCACTTCAGCAATGTGGTGAAGTTTACTCCCCCGAGGCCCCGAAGGCCGAAAAACCTTACCGTAATCGTTAACGTTAAGTGCGAACAGCCGACGGATTTTACCCTAAAGCTGCGAATCCCCCGGTGGGTTGTCGGCGCGCCCGAAGTGACCGTCAACGGCGAGGAGTCAAAAGATTCATTCAAAGATTTTTACGAAATAAAAAGAGTTTGGAGCAACGATAACGTATGCGTCGTATTTCCGAAATCGCTTGTTTGCGAACCCATTCCGGACAAACCGGACATGATCGCTTTCATGGACGGGCCCGTCGTGCTTGCGGGGCTTTGCGAAAACGAGAGAGCGCTGTTCGGAAGCGCCGATAATCCCGAGGGGATGCTGCGTCCCGCAGACGGGAGCAGGATGAACAAATGGACCGGCAATTACATCACGCAAAATCAACCTGAAAATATCAAATTCATGCCGTTGTACGAAATAGTGGACGAACGTTATACGGTTTATTTTCCGGTTAAGCGGCCGTAAAGTTAATTTATACGACGTTATGGATATAAAAATATTGCTCGTTGAGGACGACGAAAATATCCGCAACACAATCAAAGCCTTCTTGGTTGATGCAGGTTATAAGGTTGACGCCTGCTTCGATGGTGATGAGGCAAAAAAAATGCTTTATGATAATGTTTATCAACTG
>WRDG01000302.1 GCA_009783525.1 Defluviitaleaceae bacterium
AATAATTAATAAATTCTTTTGTTGCGATTTGTGCTGCGGATTCGGCGGCATAATAAAAATCGTCCAAACGTTTTATCGCCGCCGACTGCTGCGCGTTTGTTTGCGCAATCAATAAAACCGCAATGCCCAAAATCACGATGAATGTTATAAATATCAAAACAGTCGACATCGCTATCCCGCGTCGGCTGTTTATTTTTTTTGTCATGTTTTTCAACTCCCAGCGATTTACATGAATACATTGATCGACAACGATTTGACGGTTATATGCATTAAAATTATTGTACTAAAAAATTTTGTTCAAAAACGAATCAATCAATATATGCGTGATAAATTATTATTGGGGTATCCTTGAGATAGAAATTTTTGTTTGTAAAACCAAGCCGTCCATACATTCAATTTCAATTTTGAGCCATCTGTCGTCTACCGTTTCATGCGAAAAACTTTTCAACTCTACTTCAACGAAAGATACCGGCGAATCGCCTCTCCTCTTTAACCTGTCTCCTACAAGCTCATATTCTATGCCCAAACCAACTAATTCCATTTTACCGCTGCCGTCGGGCGGCTCAACGTGAAGCACGCCCCGGTGCACGTCGCGTGTCATGGCTAACAGCGCTAACCGGGCGTTGTATTGGTCGTCTTGAATCTTTAAATTTACCGAATACGATTGAAATGCAGAAAACAGCGCTGAACCGGCCGCAGCGGTAACCATGACCACTATTGACAATGTGACAATTAATTCTAATAACGTAAAACCCTTATTTTTTTTCATATACTCATACCACCCGGTGCGACATTGATAATATTTTGCTGAGTGATCATTACGGTGGTTAAATCCGTATCCAAAACCGAAACGTATACAGTCACCAGGTCTTTATAGTCATGATGGTTTTGATAGTATGCTTTTATGGTAAAACCGTTATATTCTTTAGTAATGGCATCGCTTTCCCAATCGAAACCCGTACTGCCGTTTTGCACGTTAAATTTTTCTTCCAATTCAATTCTGTTTAAACCGACACATTCTTCTATAAATAATTGTGCAGTAAAAGTCGCGGCGGTAAGTCTGTGGGAAGCGACATTGATACGCGTGCTCGATACGAACAAACCGTAAATCGGGACGGTTGCGACAGCTAAAACAGCTACCGCTATTACTACTTCAAGCAGTGTCAAACCAAACTGTTTTTTCATGAAGCACCCTCCTTCCGTTTACATCCGTTGCATGACAAGTCCGGTAAATGACGGCAAAAAGTTCGATAAAATAATGTTTACGGAAGCATCCAGCCGATAAAACTTTTTCCGAACCACAGCGCAGTCAATATGCCAGCGCATAAAAACGGTCCGAAGGCAATATACGAGCCCTTTTTTGCTTGTTTAAACATAATCAGATATGCCCCGTACACACCGCCTGAAACAAAAGCGAAAAAAAATGAAACGAAAATCAATTGCCAACCAAGAAATAAACCGGCCATTGCCATGAGTTTTACGTCGCCGAATCCGAACCCGTCTTTTTTCAAAAAAAAGTGCACTACTCTGTCGATAACAATCAACGGAAGAGCTCCCGCCGCAACGCCTAACAGCGCGTCATGCCAAGCAACGGCGTGAATAAATGTTTCGGGGAAAAAAAATGCTGAAACTGTCCATATGATCCCGACCGCGCCGCCGAAAAGCAAAAGACCGTTCGGAATCGTTTGAGTTTCACCGTCGATTACTGTGACACACAACAACACGAATGCGAGCATACAAAGCGGGACGGCCGACAGGTTCGAACCGGTAAAGTTTGCCATGCAGGCGAACAAAACCGAACAAGCGACTTCTATTAACGGATAACGTACTCCGATTCTTTTTTTACAATAACGGCAGCGCCCACGAAGCAAAAGCCAGCTTAAGACGGGTATCAAGTCTGCCGCCGCCAATCTTTTGCCGCATGATGGGCAATGCGACGGCGGCTTTACAATGGATTTACCGAGCGGAAGCCTGTAGACAGCCACGTTCGCGAACGAACCGAAACAGAGTCCGAATATTGCTGCATATAAATTGATAATAAACTGCGGCATTATCGGCTCCCTCATTTTTTGTTCAAACAGCCGTTTTATAAAAAAGCAGCCGTCCGCGCCTGCCGGCAGGGCGGCGGGACGGCTGCGGTGGAATTACTGTTAATTTTTTTAAGCGGGAGGTTGAAGCACCGTCCAAAGATCACCGGACGCATTAGGTTCAACCAACCATTCGAGTACGCGGGCAAGCCTATCTGCATCGGTAACGGTTACAGAAAGAACTATTGGCATAACTCCTGTTGTATCATCGTGGACGATAGTAAATGTGTCGGTTGTTGTAGGAATGTCATCTTTTTCTTCGTATCTTTGACCCGCGTTTGCCAGCGCATTGAACGTGTTAAGCGATCTCGCCACCGCGCTCGCATCCGAACGTTCCGCCGCCAGTCTCGCGCTGTCCGCTATTTGCGAAAAAGCCACCACCGCCAAAACAGATAGCACAAGCATGATCGAAATAACGACGATCAATTCGACAAGAGAGAAACCTTTGTTCCTTTTCTTTGCGATGTTTTTCATTTTTCATTCTCCTTTGCAATATTAACAAATTATTTGCAACCGGCTGTACCCGCCTGCCCGGATACGCCGACGGCTTTTTTACATCATTTCGTACAGGCTGAACATTGGCATAAGTACGCCTATCAGCACGGGTACCACTATAAGCGCCATAATAATAATGAGCGCCGGTTCAAGCAGCGCCATAAGCGCTTGGAGAGCGGACTCCGACTCTTCGTCGTAAAAGTCCGCCGCTTGCAGCAGCAGTGTATCCATAGTGCCGGATTCTTCGCCCAAGCGGCACATGTAGACAATCATCGGCGGCA
>WRDG01000303.1 GCA_009783525.1 Defluviitaleaceae bacterium
AAATATATTTTGGGTCGCCCGGGTTTTCTTCTATTTTTTCGCGCAGCCTCCTCACATGCACATCGACTGTGCGGACGCTTTCAGAATTTTCTTGCCCCCATATTTCCGCAAGAAGCGTTTCTCTTTCGTAAACCTTACCCATATTTTTGATAAAAAAATCCAACAAATCGAATTCTTTGGCCGTCAGGTTTATTTCTTTTTTTCGTACGAACACACGGCGCGAAGACGGTTCTATCATGATGTCTCTTATTTGAGTTTTTTGCTCGGCGTCTTCTTCGGAAGGCGCGGTTTTTGCGCTGCGCCGCAAAATGGCTTTGATGCGGGCCTTAACTTCCAATATATTAAACGGCTTCGTTATGTAATCGTCCGCGCCGTATTCGAGCCCCATAATTTTATCTATGTCTTCGCCCTTTGCGGTAACCATAACCACCGGCACCGCGCTGAACTCCCGTATTTGCCGGCACACATCCGTTCCGTCAATTTTCGGAAGCATGATGTCAAGCAAAATTAAGTCGTATTTGTTTTCTTTGGCAAGCGTGAGCGCTTCTTCGCCATCGTACGCCGCGTCAACTTTCATGCCGTCTTGTTCAAGGCTGAATTTTATTCCTTTGACAATGAGTTTTTCGTCGTCTACCACAAGAATTTTATGAGCCATATTAACCTCCCGATGGAAATTTTTATTTGCCGGATTGAAACGGAACAAATTGAAATTTATTTATGTTTATTCGCCTACAGTTATCATGTCTTTTATATTATTGAACGTCGCTTCGCCTATGCGGTTTACGTTTTTGATTTCTTCCGTCGATTTAAAGGGGCCGTTATCTTCGCGGTACTTGATTATGTTGCCGGCAATTACCGCGCCTATGCCGGGCAGAGTGGTCAGCTGGCTTTCGCTTGCCGTGTTTATATTGACCTTGCCGTCGGAAGTAATGCCCGCCGCCGAATCCCCTGAGTATATTTCTTCTCCGGCTGCAGGCACGGTGATTTGCATGCCGTCCGTTAAAAACCCCGCGAGGTTTATCCGCATCATGTCCGCTTCGTCAGATGGGCCTCCGGCCAAACGAATCGCATCGTCAACGCGCATATCTTTCGAAATTTCGTAAACTCCCGGATTTTTTACGGCTCCCGTGACATAAACTTTTATTTTTTCGTCTGCGGCAGGCGTCTGTTTATTTTCGTCATCGTCAGCCGAAAAAATAATCGTGCCGGGCTTTTCAATAACCATCGCCGGCTTACGGTTCATGACCAAATAAAAAATACCCGCTATTGCGACAATAAAAACAAGGCAGATCGCCAACGAATATTTTTTTATAAAATTCATATGAGATTCCATTCGCATAATTTTTTTCGTTCAATACATTAACAACCGCTTAAGTATACAAATAAAACTTGTATAACACAAAATAAAAAAGTAAAATCTCCACAAATATTTCCGAAAGGTGATCTTGATGCTAAACAAAAAAACCGTGGACGACATCCGCGTATCAGGCAAACGGGTGCTTGTCCGATGCGACTTCAACGTTCCGTTGATTGACGGAAAAATTACAGACGACAACCGAATAACCGCCGCTCTTCCTACGATAAAAAAATTAATCAGCGACGGTGGTCGGTTGATTTTATGTTCTCATTTGGGAAAACCGAAAGGTCCCGACCCCGACTCGACGCTTGCGCCTGTTGCCGCGAGACTTTCCGAATTGTTAAATAAAAACGTAGTGTTTGCCGCGGATGACAATGTGGTGGGCGGCAACGCAAAAAAAGCCGTCTCCGCAATGGCGGACGGCGACGTTGTTTTGCTCGAAAACACGCGCTTTAGAAAAGAAGAATCAAAAAATGAAGAATCTTTTTCGAAAGACCTCGCAAGCATCGCCGACGTTTACGTTAACGATGCCTTCGGCTCCGCGCACAGGGCTCACTGCTCGACCGTTGGCGTTACAGAATTTATAAAAGAATCCGCCGTTGGCTATCTCATGGAAAAAGAAATACAGTTTTTGGGCAACGCAGTCGACAATCCCGTCCGTCCGTTCACCGCAATATTGGGCGGAAAAAAAGTATCTGACAAAATCGACGTTATCAACAACCTTTTGGAAAAAGTCGACACATTGATAATCGGCGGCGGAATGGCTTATACATTTTTGGCGGCGCAGGGCTTCAACGTGGGTTCTTCGCTGCTGGAAGCGGATAAAAAAGAATACGCGCTCGAAATGATGCAAAAAGCCAAAGACAAAAACGTCAAGCTTTTACTGCCCGTTGACACTGTGGTCATCCAAGAATTTAAAGCCGACGCCGAATATAAAACGGTCCCGTCGAATGCAATAGAGGACGGATGGATGGGCGTCGATATCGGCGAAAAGTCGCGCGGTATTTTTTTGGACGCAATCAAGGGATCAAAAACGGTTATTTGGAACGGGCCGATGGGCGTGTTCGAATTTGATAATTTTGCAAAAGGCACGCTCGCGTTGGCGCAAGCCCTCGCAAATTTAAACGATGCGACTACGATTATCGGCGGGGGAGATTCCGCCGCCGCCGTCAATCAAATGGGTTTCGGCGATAAAATGAGCCATATATCAACGGGAGGCGGCGCGTCGTTAGAATTTTTAGAAGGAAAAGAATTGCCCGGCGTTGTGGCGGTGAATGACAAATGAGAAAAAAAATAATCGCCGGCAATTGGAAAATGAATTTCGGCGTCAAGCAAGCCACCGACTTTATTAACGAAATAAAAAGCAAAATAGACAACGGCAAAGTCGATACGATTTTTTGCGTGCCGTTCACGGACATCGGAGCGGTCGTTAAACTGCTCGAAGGCACAAACATAAAAGTCGGCGCGCAAAACTGCCA
>WRDG01000304.1 GCA_009783525.1 Defluviitaleaceae bacterium
CCAGTCGATCGGTTCGATCCCGTTTTTTTTCAAGAAATCGTTAGTCTGCGAAAAATGGCGGCACCCGAAAAATTTCCCGCCTGCAAGCGGGCTCGGATGTGCCGCCGGTAAAATCAAGTGATGAGAGTTGCGTATCAGCTGCCCTTTAACTTGCGCTTCTTTTCCCCATAATAAAAACACGATGGGTTTTTCCCTTTTGTCTAATATAGCCATACCGCGTTGGTAAAAACTTCCCAGCCTTGTCCGAAATGCGATTTGCTTCTGCCCGCTTCGACTGTAAGAACGGCGTTTAATAATAAAACACCCTGCTTTGCCCAATAAATCAGGCAACCGTTGTTCGGTGATTTTATTCCCGTATCTTGATTCAATTCAATAAAAATATTTTTTAACGACGGCGGAACCTGCGCTCCGACTTGAACCGAAAACGCGAGCCCATGCGCTTCCGAAGGATTGATGTACGGATCCTGCCCGACTATCACTGCTTTAATTGCAGCGTAGGGCGTCATGCGAAACGCATTGAAAATATCGAACATTTGCGGATAAATTGTTTTTGCGCGGTATTCGCGTTTCAAGAATTCCCGAAGGCGCAAATAATAATCTTTTTCAAACTCATCGTGCAACAATAGATCCCAATCGTTGTTAAGGATAAGCACGGTTTCACATCCCAGTTTAACAATCAATGCACCGGCATTATACCCGCGTAACCCTCTTTTTGCAATAACGCACAGCTTTAGCGCGCCTGTCCGCTTATCCTCGATGCCATTGTTTGTTGGTTAACCGAAAAGAGAAGCGCATTTTCTTTTGATATATTTTTTTGCCTGTACAAATCGTAAATGCTCATGTCCATCGTTTTCATACCGAGCGAAGCCGACGTTTGAATTATATTTTCTATTTGGAACGTTTTGTTTTCGCGGATTAAATTTCGGATTGCACTGTTGACTATCATGATTTCGTACGCAGGAAGCCTCTTTCCTTCGAGCGTGGGAATAAGCTGCTGCGATACAACAGCTTGAAGTGTGACCGAAAGCTGCGTACGTATTTGATTTTGTTGGTTTGGCGGAAAAACATCGATGATACGATCTATTGTAGCCGCAGCTCCGATTGTATGAAGCGTCGAAAAAACGAGATGACCCGTTTCCGCCGCCGTTATGGCCGCGCTTATTGTTTCGTAATCGCGCATTTCGCCCACGAGTATTACGTCGGGCACCTGCCTCATTGCGGCGCGGAGCGCTGAAACATATCCGTGCGTGTCAGCTTCAAGTTCACGCTGGCTTACAATTCCGGTTTTATGTTCATGTTGAAACTCGACCGGGTCTTCGATAGTTATAATGTGATCCTGCCTCGTCGAATTTATTTTGTCTATTAAACATGCGAGCGACGTTGATTTGCCGCTGCCCGTCGTACCCGTAAATAAAACAATTCCCCGAGTGTAATTTGCCAAATTGACAATTACCTCGGGGATGTTTAATTTTGCAGGATCGGGTAAACCCATTGGAATCGTTCTTATAACCGACGCATAAGACAGTCTCTGCCGGTATGCATTTACGCGGAAACGTCCTACTCCGGCCACAGAAACCGCGAAATCGTCGTCGCCGGAAGCGAGTTTATTAAAATCTCGTCCGCCCGCCAACGAATACAAGGCTCTTAAAATCTCTTCGGTTTGCGCGCCGCCGAGCGTGTTGCTGTCGAAGTATTCCATGTTTCCGTTGACCTTAAACGTGATTGGCTTTTTTTCAATGATATAAATATCCGAAGCACGCCGGTCGACAGATTCTTTTAAAAAAGATTCTACCTGCATAATCTCAACCCTTCGCATAAATTAATATTTAATAGGCCTTTATTTTGAAAGCATCACAATGAAATCGATTCTTAAAGATATTTGCCTTGTATCGTCCTCGTCCAGCGTTTCCGGTGCTCCGGCAAATGTATAATCTACTATTCGGTTGTACAGCGTTCTTTCATTTTTGAATGCATCGAGTATGTACAGCAGATCTTGATATGTGGCGTCAAACCTAATATCGACTGTATATACGCCGGTCGCGCTAAGCTCGTTATATGCTATCGGAAGAAGCACAGTTATTTCTTCGGTATAAGGATATATATTTTTTTGAATAAGCCTTAAAACATTTGAATCGCTAAAAAACGACGGCAATAACAATCCGCTTGCAGCATTCTTTTCATGTTCGGTTTTCAACTCGTTTTGTAAAGCAAGGCGTTCGTTCTCCGCCGCGGAAAACAAAACAACCCTAAGCATCGCGGCAGAGATTTCATTTTCAATCTGATCCGCGTCATTTACCGCGGTTTGGAACGCATCACGGTTCGGCTGGTAAAATAACAGATAATAAACTGCCGCGTTTATTAAAACCACCAAAACCATAATTAAAATTATTTCTTTTTTAGAAATCATCATCGTACCCCCGTCCCGCGCTGCAATTCAATCGTTAAACCATATGTTGCCGCAGTGTTAATATTTTGCGTGCCCGCTCCGCTAAATAATCTGTGCTGCCTTAAAAAATCCAAACTCATTGAAGCGCGCAGCAAATCGTGCGTTTCGCAATAAACAGTCATGACTCCGTTGTTTACGTTTACGTTTAATATTACTTGTTCGCCCCATTGCAAAAATGAAACGGCCGGAAGAGTCGCAAACGCTTGAGGATATTCGCTGAAAAAAATTTGCAAATCATTTCCGGAACCCGAAACATTAATTATTTCTTGCCGCAATGAATCACATTCGCGTCTTACAGCCGCCAATTGGCTTTCTGTAACAGGGTAGGCAGCAAGCTGGACTTCAAGCGATTTTACAATTTTTTGCTTTTCGATCAACTCAGCGCGCGG
>WRDG01000305.1 GCA_009783525.1 Defluviitaleaceae bacterium
ATGCACTAACTTTTTCTACCACCCAATGCCCGGCTTTAAGCGAACCCTCGCGCCGCAGCAATCCCGCATTTTGATACTCTTTCCGTTCCCGTGATATTGTGCGCCGACCTTTGCCGGTGGCTTCCTCAAAATCCGGGATAGTCGCTTTCGGATTGTATTTCTATATCAAGCACAGAATTTATCTTGCCAATTATCTTGCCGTTTATCATGCCGTTTTGCAAATTTAACGCTTCCTCAAAGAAATGTAACGACAGTTAAAAAAAAAGTTTCGAACGTTCCTGCTGTGCTAAACGGCGGGGAGAATTTTTTTTCATTCATAAAGTTTGCTTATGTTTGATATGGAAGGTTTGCCGTCCGCAGTAAGCATTTGCAAAAAAGACAGCGTTGCCGGATTATGATAATATTTTTAAAACAAGCTGCGAAAAAATAATTTTTAAGGAGGCAAGCAAAATGTCAGATGAAAAAAAATTATCTCTCGTAACATTTCAAGTGTTCCAAGATGAGTTTGAATTTCTCGGCGTCGAAAATAAGTTGAGCCCGGCGGGAAATTCGGACTTCGGTTTTTTTTGGGACAATTTTTTCAAACTGGGCGGATATGACAACATCGACCCATATGCGGCAGACCCCAAAGACACCAATGTATGGTATAAAAACGAAGCGGGCGAACAAATATATTTTCAAGGAAAGATGGTAAAAAACGTAAAAAAAATAGCCGAGGGCTATTCTTTGGTAAAGTTTCCCGCAAGTGATTATCTCATCCTTACCCACGAATGGCTTCCGACATTTGCTGAAGCGCAAAAATACGGAATAGGCTTTGGCAGAAAGCACATAAAAACCGTTGAATTGCCGTATGGGTTTGCCAAATATTCCGATTACGAATTTCATATAACAGAAATTGAAAAAGATAACGCAAACACGCCAAACGGCAGCAGAATCGAACATTGGCTGCCCATAAAGAAGCTGAGATAAATTACGCGGGTAAATATTTTTTATCCGCAAAAAAAATTTATTTTTGAGGTATTTAAATGATAAAAAAAGGCGGCATAATTTTTTTGAACGGTGTAACAAGCTCGGGCAAAACAACGATTGCAAAGATCATTCAAAAAACGTCGGGCAAAAATTTTTATTATGTTTCCAACGATGTGTTTTATGGCTTGCAATGCGAAATTTACAACAGCAATGTATATAATAACGACGGAACCATGCATGCGGCGGAAGCCGTTGTACTGATGTATCACTTTGCGAAAGTTTTAGTTGAACAAGGTAAAAATGTTTTAATAGACGGTATGCTGCATGAGTATGGCGAGTATATCAAAATTTACGGAAACACCAATTATGATATTATGCGCGATGTGTTAGCGGATGTTTCTGTGTTTATGGTTGAGGTGTTTTGCCCGTTAGAAGAGTGCAAACGCAGAAATATTTCAAGGGGCGACAGGGGCGAAAACCAATCCGAAGAGCAAAGCAGAATAATGAATAAAAATATCCGTTACAACTTTTTTGTGGATACTTCGCTCTATAATGCAGATGAATGTGCCGAAAAAATTTTGATTGAATTTGACAGCAAAATAAATAAAAACGATGAATAAACGGTAATGGAAATAACCGCACTTGATCCGTGCTTCTTCCCGGCGTACTACCTGCAAACCATCAAAAACCCGAAAGGCAAACCCATGACAACAAAAGAACGCATTAAAGCCGCAATAAATTCCGAGCCGGTCGACAGGCTTCCGTTTTGGCCGAAAATCGGCGGCGCGTACGCAATCAAATGGAAAAAAACCGCCGACGAGCTTTACGAGTACATCGGCAGCGACCCGATCGCGTTCACTGGCCCGGTGTATAAAGAAAGCCGCGCAAAAACGCGGCATGAAGTAAAAACCTTCGGCATTGAAACCGTAACGGAATACGTCACGGCGCACGGCACGCTGCGGCGGGTGTGCCGCTTCGACGAGGCCTCGCAGTCCGAGCATCCCATGGAGTTCCCCATAAAAACAAGGCATGACATAGAAATTATGGCCGAATGGTTCAAAGACATTAAAATCGAGTACGACAAAAGTTTCCGCGAATCTTGCGAAGCGCATTATAAAAGCATCGGCAATGCGGCTTTCGTTGCGGCAACCGTCGGAAGCTCAGCGCTTATGCACTTCGTCGAATGGCTGGCGGGAGTCGAGCAGGCGCATTATTTTTTGGCGGACTATCCGGAAGAAACGGAAGCTCTTTTCGCCGAAATGCACAGGGTAACGATCGAAAAAACAGCCGTCAGCGCACAGTACAGCCCCGCCGACGCGCTTTTTTTTATTGAGGACACGTCCACCGCGATAATCTCGCCCGGCCAATATAAACGCTGCAACTTCGATCATTTAAAACGTTACGGCGAAATTTCAAAAAGTTTTTGCAAGCCCGTAATACTTCATATGTGCGGGCATTTAAAAGCGCTTCTGCCGATGCTTGCCGAGCTACCCGTTAACGCCTTTGAGGCGTTCACATCGCCCACGATGGGAGACACGACGCTGCTTGACGGCAGAAACGCCTGCCCGGACAAGTGTTTGATTGGCGGAACCAACGCCGCCGTTTGGCTTGGCGGCGCAGACGAAATATTCCGCCATATTTCAAATCAATTGGATAAGCTGCCGCACCGCCGCGGCATTTTTATTTCGTCCGCGGGCATGATGCCGCCCGACTGCCCGCCCGAAACGGTGCGGGTAGTCAAGCGGCGGCTGGACTGATTGTATGGTGTGAGTTGAATACTATTCATTTATGGGTACTTCTATATACCCTACCGAAACGATTGTTATGAATTG
>WRDG01000306.1 GCA_009783525.1 Defluviitaleaceae bacterium
AATAAAAGCGCGGGAGCTTGTTGTCCCCTGGTCGAGCGCGGCAATGAATTTCATAATTCGTCTTGTATTTTTGCTAATTCATTTAGCAGCAACGGAATTGATTCTGTTATCATATCCAATACAATAGAAAAATCTATCAATCCGTAATCGTGAAACAATCTGTTCCTAAACCCGCGCCATTTAGGCCACTCTATATCCGGATATAGTTGTGTAACATTATTTCCTATATTTATGGCAATTTCACCTATTTGCCCTAAGGGATACAGCAAACTGTATTGATATACTTTATCGGAAACCAAACGTTCCAAATATATTCCTTCGGCTATGGACGAAACGTCTTTTGCAAACATATGCATCTTCAGAAGACGCTCTTTATCTTGCGGCTTCATAAATAATCACCCCGTCTTTTTGGATATTTTCGTACATGGCTGATGGGTTTTTTATTTCTAAGATGTCATACACGTCTACACGGACAGGCAATACCATAAGCAATTCCCCGCCCAACGAAAATATTTTGCTGTTTTTCATTTTGCCGCCGCTTTCCACTACCAAATCGACGTCGCTTGTTTCGGAAGCGTCCCCCCGGGCATATGAACCGTAAAGGATGACCTTTTCGATAGGGTATTTTTTTGCAACGGGTGTGACATAGGATTTGATTTCATCTATTGTCAGCATTGGGTTGCCTCCTTTTTTTTGCGCCTGCAATTTGCATATTTTGATCTTATACGCGCCGTTTTGCTTTAATCTTGATTAAAGATAAAAGACTAAAGATTCAACCACAAAGCGGGGCGAACGCCTTTGCCGCCATTGAAGTCATACTTAACATCGTGGCCGTCTACAATGATCCTGCCTTCTGTAAAGACAAAGGCGGCTTTATTGCCACCATTGCCGGGCGACCGTAGCCACCAGTCATTCTCCTTTCCGTTTCCTTCTTTAGCAATTCTTGATTCATTATATGCATTAAAAATGTATCCGCCTTTGTCTTCAATGCTTCCCCGATAATTCTTACGTCTTTTATTGATGTAATCGCCGCTGTCGTTAAAATATTTGTCTGCCTCATCAATGCTCAATAAAAAAATTTTATCTGTTGTTTCATTGCCGCCGCTTGTGCCGTACCAAAGGTTATCAAAATTATTATTGCGTGTTTCGGCTATTGCCTTTTTCTCGGCTCCGAGATTATTGTAAAATTCACCGTTAAGATATTGGCGAAGCGTACAACCTTCCCAAGTAATATATACATTAACATCATGATAATTACGTTTTTCGAAAGTTTTTTCGCTGATTAGTAACAACTTGAAATCTACAACAGCAAGCACCAACCAGGCGATGCCGCCGAAAGAAAATTTTTTTCCGACAGTAATATCTGCTCTAATGGAATCATTTTTCAATAAATATTTTTTTCCATTTTTAGTTTCTATAATTGCGTCATTGCCTTTGGCATAAACAACGCGTCACATTGATTTTCTATAGTGGCTTTTACCTTGGCGTTTTCTACATCAAGCTGCTCCTGCGCCGCTTTACGGCGAGCTTCCGCTTGTGCTTTGGCTTGCGCATTGTTAGCCGGGCTGTAGCGCGTCAATAATAAACCGTACTTTTTTTGAAAATCCGCTTTTAAAGCGGCCATCGCCCGTTCAGTTATTTTTTTGGCATAATCGTCCAACTGAGCCTTAATGCCTATGTCTGCGGACTGCCAGCCGAGTTTCATAAGTTTATCGATTTCGCTCGTAGGAATTGTTGGCGCGGCAACCGAAGGCACTACGGATGTTGCGGATGCTTGTTGCGGCGTTGTAACTACAAGAGGAGTTTTGTCACGGCGGATTGGTCACCCGCGATTTGACCCCAGCCCAAAGTCTCCGCGATACCATACAACAACGTCATGACAATTTCCGATACCCGGATAAACTCCGGCAGTTTTAAAGCAGCGCGTCCACTGCATTTTCGAATTTGTCTTTTTTCATACAAAGCCCTTTCCTTTTAGTTTATGATATGTATTGGCAATAAAACGCAACTTTGCCATTTGTCCGGAAAATACCCGTTCAAAGAATGGGTAGGTTTTTGTTTCATTTTTTACTGACGCGCCATTACAGCGCTTGCCCGCAAAATCCGCGCAATTTTTTTATCACGTCTTTATATTTTTCATCGTTTATCTGGTTGTACATTTCGCCCGGGTTTTTTTCTAAATCATAAAATTGCTCCGCGTTCGCGCCGGAAAAATACCGCGTGTATTTGTGCCGGCCGTCCGCCGCCATAATTCCGAGCTCGCTTTCTGCGACGATCACGCCGCGTGAAGCGCAGTCCGGCTCGCCTTCGGCGGCGGGCTTTAGCGAAATGCCCGTCAAGTGAGGCGGCCGTTTAATCCCCGCGTAATCCAAAACCGTGCAGATGCAGTCGAGCCCGTTTGAAACGAGCCGCGAGTCCGCCGCGCCGCAAACCTTTTGCGACAGGCCTTGACGAGCATTGGAACGCGGATGCATTCTTCGTAAAAGACGGACTTGTGCTCGAGCTTGTGCGCCGAGTCCATGTCGCCGTGGTCGCTCGTTAAAATGATCACGGTGTTTTCGAATTTGCCCGACGACTTTAACGCGTCGATCACCGTTTGGATTTGCCCGTCAACTTCTTCCGTGAGGCGGGCGTAAGCGTGGCGGTGAAGCCGCCACTGTTCTTCCGTGTAGCGCTCACGGGCAAGCCTTCGGAAGCCGCGCTCGTTTATTAAAAAATCTATCGCTTCGGGCTCGTCCTCCGCGGGCATATGGTTGAACGGAAGCGGAGGAAGGAACTCCT
>WRDG01000307.1 GCA_009783525.1 Defluviitaleaceae bacterium
CCGAATCTTCAAGAAATTGGAGCGCTGTATCAACGATTTCATCTTCCGCTTCCAAAGGCGGCACTTCATAAGTAGCTTCAAGATACCATTTCTTAAAAATATCGCAGTACGTTTTTATATGGTACGGCTCTTTATCCCTTTCATCAACCTCGAAACGTAAGTTATCCCTGTTTTCGCGCGGATTTATCGGGTCGGTATCGTCCACGACAAACAGGGTATAAGGTGCTTGCTGTGCGACCATTGGCATAAATTATCAGACTCCTTTTATTTTTTGTTGTTTTATTTTATTTTTTATGATATAATGTGTTTATTGTTTAAGATTTATTTTCTTCGGCGTTTTTATAACGGCTCGGAGAGGTAGCGAGTTTATATTTTGCGAACAATGGAAGGAAAATCTTATGATTAAACGTTTTATTTCTGTATTGTTATTCTGTACTATTATTACTCAGACCATTTTAATTAATCCTATATCTACCTCTGCGTCGATTACTTCCGATTCCGGATATGCCGGAGGCAGCGGCACAGCAGCCGATCCGTATCAGATCGCAACTGCGGCGCAGCTGCAAAAAGTAGGCGAAAACTTAAACTCGCATTATCTTCAGGTCGCCGATATTGATTTGGCCGGCGTGCATTTTACGCCGCTCGGCACGCGCGGAAGGCCTTTTGCAGGAATTTATGACGGCGGAGGCTATTCGATAAGCAATCTGTATCTGCCGAATGATTCTGAGTTGTTTCAAGGATTGTTTTCTTATATAAGAGGACGCGACCGCAACGGACATGAAGCGGGCGTTAGAAATCTTACTCTGCTAAACTCGACCGTACTCGGGTACGAAGTGGCAGGCTCGATCGCGGGAGCGGCCGAAAACGCCTTTATAGAAAACTGCGCCGTTTCGGGGAATGTCTATGTATATATGTGGTGCGCGGGCGGGATTTTGGGTTTGGGCGAAAATGTGCGTTTGATCGGTCTTATGTTTAAAGGCAACGTGACCGCTCCGAATAACGTCGGCGGTATTGCCGGAGAGGTTAAGGGCCGGACCGCCGTAATAACGGACTGCGGAATCATTGATTCAAATATCACCGGAGTGGATTTCGCTCCCGGAACCAAAGTCGGCGAGTTCTACTCCGAAGCAGCAGACGGTGATCATGTCGGCGGCATTGCCGCCCAATCCGGCGCGGATTCACTCGAACTGATCCGCTGTTATGTTGAAAGAAGCGTTATCACAGGGGGGAAAAATGTAAGCGGTCTTTTCGGTTCTATTTATGCGGTCAAATATATAAACATCAGCGAATGTTTTGTTTCCGCCGATATATTTGCGAGCTCGCACATAACTACGTTTACCACAATAGTTAACTTTTCCAAACCTCCCCATGCCGGCGCAATCAAAGACTGTTATGGCATGGGATCTCTTAATACCGGAGAAAATTTCTGGGGCACATTTATACATGAAGCCGATTATGAACTGGTAGAGAACTGTTATGTTTCGGCGGAGTATCCGAGCCATCAAAAAGAATATCAAGGCGCGTTTGTGATTCACTACGGAGAACATTATTCGCCCGGTAAGATAATCAACTGCTATTTCGATGCGTCAAAAACCTCGCTGGAGGACGACGCCGCGAAAGGTCTCGACGCAGATCAAATGCGCTCCGCCGGAAGCTTCGAGGGGTTCGATTTCGGTGAAAAGTGGGCGATATCGCCGAATATAAACGAAGGCATGCCGTATCTTAAAAACAATCCGCCGGATAAAAAATTCCCGGACGGCAAAGAGTCCGAGCCGGACTTCACTATGCCGCCGTATTTACCATATCCGGGAACAAGAAGCAGCTTTTTTATTGAGCTGCCCCAAAGAACGGGAGTATTAACGGTTCCCGTCAGCGGATTGACCGAACCGATGGCTGATGTGATGGTTTACTGCAACTTTGAGGAAGTAGGCAAAATAAAAGCGAATCATGTGGGGCGGTGGGCCATGACTTTTAGACTTCCCGGCAAACACACGTATGAAACATTTTTGATATACGCGGTAGTTAACAGCAACGGCATTGAATCTTACTCATACAGCGAAAATTTAATATATGACAAGGGTTTTCCGACGGTATCGCAGTTCAGCATGTTTGTGGCCGGACCCGAAACAAAAACATTGGTAAGCAGATATGACGATACGAGTTTGACAAAACAATTTTACACATATACTCCGGGTTACGATCAGTTTACGTTAGGCATAAAATTTATGGAAAACTCGGAACCTGTTGAGGATGTGTTTATAGAAACTATTGACAGGCAGGGTAATATCTCAAGTTTTCCCGCCGCTTACGACGTAAAGCAGGGCGGCTGGATCGCGTCGGCATTTTATGATTCGTCTACTTTGCCGATTAACCACGGATACACTTACAAGCCAAAACATCGTCCTGTCATTTCCCGCGAGCTTTATGAGCGGGATAAAAAAATTGAGAAAGATTTTTTAGCGGAACTTCAAATAAATACTGTTCTCAAACAATGGGTGTTGGAAGCGTATGAAGGGACAGGAATAGAGGTAGACATACATGAAAAAGGCTATACCATGTCTTACAACGGTACTGAAATGATAAAACTGACTTCTCGCGGCATTGCCAAGTCGGAGATGGTGAATGTTCTTGGCACTTTCGGGAGCACGAATACAAGTTCTAGTTTTCAGTTGTACAACGACGATTACCGGGACAGCGGATATTCTTCTATATACGATACCGACAGGCGCGCCATGTATGTAAAATATACCGGTAACAGCACGTTTTACA
>WRDG01000308.1 GCA_009783525.1 Defluviitaleaceae bacterium
AACGCTTCTTCCGCCGTGTGAAAAGCCGGCTTGAAATGCGGCTGTATATTTTTTTGCATCACCATTTCAGCGCCGAAGGCGGTTGCTATGGGCCCGGTTCCGAAATGGATCAAGTTTAGCGTCGGGAAACTCCCGGGTCCTGTGGAGCCCGCCTCCAGCATTTCAATCTTGCGGCGTATGCCGCGCAGTTGAACCTCGAGGTCATACTCGGCGTCTTCGACCATGCGCTTGGGCTCATTGTAAAAACCGCCCGCGCCGTAATCCGCATTGTCCCAAGTAAGCGTTACCGCAGGGTTGTTTAAATTTAAATCCTTATGCTCCCAAACATCCCGCTGGATTAGCTTGGCTTTTACCACAAGCTCGTGCGGAATTTCGGGTATGTCGAATTTTTTCATTTTTTTTATCCCGCTACCGTAATCCCGTACAGCAGCACCGCAAACCGCTCATCTAACAGGTTTAGCGTGACGGAAAGCAGCTCGCAGTCTCGAAGCTCCGCCTTCAACACGGCGATACGGTAGTCCTCCCAATTTTTGTCGTAAGAAAACGAAAGGCATTCGCGGGTTTCGGACGCGCGCGGATCCGTGCGCGACGGGCCGTATGTCGCGAACACGGACGATATTTCGCGGCCGTTGCGTAAAATGATCGTTTCGCTCGCGCCGTCCGCGTAACGCAGAACATATTCCGCAACGGGATCATTTACTTCGCCCGCGATCGGATAACATTCCGAAAAAGATTTCTGCCCTATAAAATAAATATTTTTTCCGTGCGCGTTAACGGGAATCGCAACGGTTTTCGCGCCCGTACGGACAACGAGCGGCGGCATAGATTTTAATTCCGTCGGAAGGCCGTTCAAATCATTTACATATTGCGGAACGACCGGGCCCGTTATGAGCCGCCTCCATTTTTTTCCCCGCAGCAGCGCGGCTTCTTTTGCTTTTTGCAATGCGGCGAAAAAATTCTCGCTGATTTCGCTCTCGGTTTCGTTTAAATAAATATTTATTACCGCCGCAATTTTTATTTCCTGCGCAAAAAAATCGTTCTCGGCTTTCATTTCGAATCCCGGGTCAGTATCCGGCAAATCAAACTCCGCGTAAATTTCCGCTTGTGTAAAATAATTCATTCGTTTGTTTCTGTGTATGTCCACGAGCCCCTCGACCAAAATGCCGTCTTTGCATGCGGGCGCGGGCCGGTTTGTTTCGTACATGTCCGCCCATTCCCAGTAGCACATGCCTGCGAGCTTCCCCTCGCGGGCAAGTTTTCTCATTTCAAGACAAAATAATTTATACAGCGCCGGGTTGTCGTGAACATACCAGCCGCCCCACTCGGTGAAGACGAGCGGCTTGCCGGACAGATAATCCGCGACGCTCGAAAGCGACGGCGAACCTTCGCCGTTAATGCCAGCTGTCACCTGCTCGGGCAGCGGCCCGTACGGATGATATGTATAAAAATCCCAGCCGCAGCGATCGAACAACTCCTTTGTCGTTTTTACGTTCATACAATTCGCGCCGGAAATCGGGCGGCTCGGATCGAGGCGGCGGCAAAGCGTTTCTGTATCGCGCAAATATTCCTCCGTAAAGTCGCATTCGTTAAACGCAAGCCACATGACAACGGACGGCTCGCTTCTGTCGCGGGTTATTATCCGTTTCATTACATTCAGCGCGCCTTTTGTCACGGCTTCTTTGCCCATGTCGGACCACCACAGGCCCGGCTCTTCGCTGACCATCAGGCCGATGCGGCTCGCCGCCTGCACCACGCGTCTGTCGTGCGGGTAATGAACGAGCCTCACGAAGTTTGCGCCCATCGCTTTTATAAGGCGCATGTCGGTTTCAATCTGCCCGTCCGTCATCGTAAATCCTTGTTCGCCCCATGTGTCGTGGCGGCAAACACCCTTTAAAAAACAAGGCTCGCCGTTTAAATAAAACTTGCCGCCCCTTGCTTCAAACGAACGGAAACCGACCTCGCGTGCAATCCCGTCAACTGCTTTGCCGCCAACGGTAAGCGTGACGGCAAGCTTGTACAGGTTTGGACTTTCGGGCGACCACAGCGCGGGGTGATTTGCATCCGTCAATGCCTCGAAACAATATTCATCTTCCGCATCGTTATTTTGCAACGGGAACGCCTCGACGCTCCCGAAGCCGTTTACGTCCGGAGACAGCGTCATTCGGACGCTCGCTTCGCTCAAACGGGAGCCTTTTACATTTACCAGAACTGTAACGCGGTGCGTAAGACTGTCTCCGCCGCAAAACTCTGTGCGCCAAAAAACATCCGATATGTATGTTTCGTTTACATATTCGATATAAACTTCGCGGACAATGCCGCCGTAATTTTCCCAGCCCTCGCTCGGCCCGTAGCTCGCGTTCAAATCTTTTACGGCCACGGATATTTTCGTTTCGCCCTCGCTTACTTGATCCGTTATGTCATATATGCCCGGCACATACGGATCCATAATACCGTTTAATTCCGTTTCGTTTATTTTTACCGCGCCTTGGAACGCGATCCCTTCGAAGCAGAGTTTGATCCGACTGCCCGGTGGCTTTGCAAGAAAGACCGTTTTCGTAAACAACGCTTCGCCGACAGGCTTGTACGACGACGGCACCGTAATTTCTTCGGGCTTAAAAAAAGGGCGCTCGAAAGTCCAAGCGCCGTTTAAGTCTATGCGTTTTCTAAATGTGTCTGCCATTATTATTCCTTTCGCGCCGCGTTTGAATTATTTAAAAACGCCCGCGTTTTTTTTATTTTTTTTTTGCTT
>WRDG01000309.1 GCA_009783525.1 Defluviitaleaceae bacterium
AAGACTATATCGACAAAAATATCTACGAAGGCGACCCGACCGCTAAGCTCGACAGGTCCGGCGTCGGCGAATTAATGAAAACCGCAATCGTTAAAGCAAAGCAAACCCGTCCGAACATTAAGCTCGGCATTTGCGGCGAACACGGCGGCGATCCGAGCAGCGTCGAATTTTGCCACGAAATAGGTTTGGATTATGTTTCATGCTCGCCGTACCGCGTCCCGATAGCACGGCTTGCCGCCGCACAGGCGACGCTTGCAGTCAACAAAGCGACGCTGGTGTAAAAATAAAAAAATTTTATCAACTGGGATCCGCTGTAAACAGCGGATCTCTTTTTTTTGCAATTGAACATTAATTATTGGATACATCAAATTTGTTATGCTATACTCGCCGCAAAACGGCAGGAAGGTTTTTTATGGCGGACAATAAAATTTTTACCTGCGCTTTCGATCTCGGAGCTTCGGGAGGACGTGTAATGATCGGTGAATACGACGGCGAAAAGCTGTCGCTTTCCGAAATACACAGATTCCCTAACGAAGCGGTGATGGCCGGAGGCGTTTTTTATTGGGACATACTGCGCTTGTTCCACGAAATGAAAGTGGGCTTAAAAAAAATAGCCAAAGAAAAAATTCCCATAGCGGGAATCGGAATAGACACATGGGGCGTTGACTACGGTTATTTGGACGCTCGAGGCAACCTCGTGGGCGCGCCCATACATTACCGCGACAAACGCACGGAAAACAGCCCAAAAATACTCGGGCTGCCTGCCGATGAGCTTTATGACCGCACGGGGATCCAATTTTTAATTTTCAACACGATATATCAAATGATTGCGGACACGCAAATGCGCCCGGACGTGCTAAAAGCGGCAAGCGACTTGCTTTTCGTGCCTGACCTGCTGAGTTATTATTTAACCGGTATAAAATTTAACGAATATACCATCGCAAGCACCGGACAACTTTTAAATCCGGTCACCCGCGATTGGGACGATGATTTGATTAAAAAATTTTGCCCGGGTTCGCCGATCGACTTCAGGAAACTTCTGCGGCCGCTTGTAATGCCCGGTACCGTGATCGGTCCGCTTTCCGATGAAGTTTTGGCGGAAACCGGTATTAACCGCGACGCGAAATTTATCGCTGTGGCGACGCATGACACAGGCTCCGCCGTAGCGGGTACTCCGCTTGCCGGTTTGGCGGATCCCCACAGCGCGTATTTGAGCTGCGGAACCTGGTCGCTGTTTGGTATGGAACTGACGGAGCCCGATTTTTCGGAAAATTCGCGCAAAAAAAACTTTACGAACGAAGGCGGCTGTTTCGGTACGATAAGATACTTAAAAAATATAAACGGTCTGTTTATCATTCAAGAACTTCGCAAATATTACAACGGCAAAGGTATGGATTTGAGTTTTTCGGACTTGATAAATCTCGCGGAAAACGCAAAAAATAAAGATTATATAATTACGCCGAACGATCCGATGCTGTTAAATCCGGACAACATGGAAGAAGCCGTTATAAAAAATTGCAAAAAAACAGGGCAGGGTGCGCCAAGCGAAATCGGCGAAATCATGATGGCGGTTTATAACGGTTTGGCGGCGGAATACGCATCGGTAATAAATGATTTGGAAGAGTTAAGGCAGACAAAAATTAACACATTGCACATAGTGGGAGGCGGAATACAAGACACACTTCTTTGCCGCCTTACTGCAAAAACCACGCAAAAGCGCGTGGCGGCCGGACCTGTAGAGGCTTCGGTTCTTGGCGGGGTTGTCACTCAGTTGATAGGGCTCGGAGCAATCGGCGGCTTGCAAGAAGGCCGCGAAATAATTAAAAATTCATTCGAATTGCAAATTTATTAAAATGCGCGGTAATTTTTTTTACTATTTGATTTCGGCGGCCATATCATGCGCGGCGGTTTTTGTTTATATGTTAGCAATGCATTTTTATTCATCGGAAGAACATAATCACGATCAAGCATCAAACGAAACTATTCATGAAATTGCAGACACAGCACAAAATATTCACGTAAATGCCGAAGCGTTGTTACCGCCGCTCATACCCATTGATTGGGAGAGCGGCATTTTTTATGAACCGAACGGTTCACACTTAATTTTTAAAAATGAAATATCCGTTAATGATTTGCAAATAAACTCCAATGTAATTTATGACAGTCATGAAATAATCGTAAAAAATATTTTTTTGGCCGAAAAAAGAATTTTGATTGAAGACGATAAAGTGAAATCTATTGCAATAAAAAAAGGTAAAGTCATTATCGAAACAGTTGAACCTATGTTTGTATTTATAAATGAAAACGGCAATAATTTGCATATTGCATTTGAAAGCCCGAAAAAAATATATCCGTTAATAATAATAATAGATCCGGGTCACGGCGGCGAAGACGAAGGCGCGGTAAGAAACGGGCTGCGGGAAAAAAACATAAATCTTGAAATTGCGCTGTTAATTTACGAAATGTTCGAAGGCAGCGACGAAGTAAAAATATTTTTGACAAGGCGTGACGATTCATATGTGTCGCTTGACGACCGTTTTCTTATTGCAAACGCATTGGGCGATTATTTTATTTCGATCCACAATAATATCGACGAAAAATCCTCGCAAACGAACGGCACGGTGACGCTTTACCAACGGCACGAAAACGACGAGCCGATAACAAGCCGCGAACTCGCGCAGATTGTGCAAAACGCATTGGTAGCCGCATGCGGCACCCGCGACCGCGGTATTTTCTATTCGCCAGACT
>WRDG01000310.1 GCA_009783525.1 Defluviitaleaceae bacterium
CGCAATAGAAGACGGTTATGCCCGCATAGATGCTGACATCAATATTAATTACGGCGCTAAGGTTCACGTAGTGTGTTCTGATGTTCAAAAAAGAATAAAGAGCGCGGTCGAAACAATGACCGGTTTAAGCATTTCGGAAATTAATGTCAATGTGTCGGGCATGGCTCACGAAAAAATAAAAACTATTTCATGAACCGCAGAACCGCGCGGCTTCATGCTTTTTGCGTAGTGTTCCAATTTCCGTTTCATTATCCGCTCACAATAGACGCTTATAACGGCATATTGGATAACTATCCGTGGATAACGGCAGATAACGAATCAGATGATTATGTTTACGATAAGCCTACGGAAGAAGCGTACGCTTTTGTAAGCGGAACAACCGCGGGCGTTTTTAATAATCTTGCGGCAATCGATTCGATAGCCGAAAAATTTTTGCGCGATTGGCAAATGGATCGCATAGCGCGGATGGATTTGGCGTGCTTGCGTCTTGCTATTTACGAAATGCTTTTTACAGGAGGCGTCGTGCCCGTTGCGGCGGCGATAAACGAATCTGTGGAATTGGCAAAAATTTTCGGCACGGACGACTCGGCGCAGTTTATCAACGGTGTGTTGGGCAGCATTGCTCGCGAGCAAAATGATTAGCCGCATTTTGACTGTCACTCAGTTAAACCGTTACATAAAAACAATGCTCGAAAACGACGCCCTTCTGTCAAATGTATTGGCCGAAGGCGAAATATCCAATTATAAACGCCATTCATCGGGTCATCTGTACTTTACTTTAAAAGACGAGTCGTCGACTATAAATGCCGTGATGTTTTATTCCGCTGCTTCGTCCATGCGGTTCGAACCTTACAACGGAATGAAAGCGTTCGTATCGGGCCGCGTATCGTTGTACGAAAAGACAGGCCAGTATCAAATATATGCCGAAAAAATAGAGCCGTGCGGAATAGGCGGACTACAGCTTGCGTTCGTTAAACTTTGCGAAAAATTAAAAGCGGAAGGCCTTTTCGATGAAAAAAATAAAAAGCCGCTCCCTTTATTTTTGCGATGTGTTGCCGTTATAACAAGCCCGACCGGCGCGGCTTTGCGAGACATCTGTTCCACGATCCGCGCGCGCAATCCGTCGGTCAAAATTGTTTTGGCTCCGTCGCTTGTGCAGGGTTCAAATGCGGCGGAAGACATCGCCCGCGCAATTAACGCGGTAAATTCGTGGGGCGGGGCGGATCTTATTATTTTAAGCAGAGGCGGAGGTTCGGCGGAAGATTTATGGGCTTTTAACGAAGAAGCTGCCGTTCGCGCCGTTGCCGCTTCAAAATTACCGATAATTTCGGCGGTTGGCCACGAAACTGATTTTACGGCTGCAGATTTTGCCGCGGACTGCAGAGCCGCAACACCGACTGCGGCGGCAGTAATCGCCGTCCGCGAAAAAGAAGAGATCACGGCTTTTTTAAAACATATAAACAATATATTCGTAAAAAGCGTTAAAAAAATATTTGACGGATATCGTTACGATTACTTGCGGCTTGTTTCGAAACGGTGTTTCAAACACCCGCTAGAATCTATTTATCAAAAGCAAATTTATTTGCATGACACTTCAAGACGTTTGGTAAAACAAGCGGAAGGGTATGTATCAAAAAAAAAGTTATTGATGAGTTCATATGAAAAGCTTTTAGATAAATTGTCGCCGCAGTCGGTTTGGAAAAGAGGTTTTGTCATGGCGCGAAACGACGGGAAAAAAATTTTTTCTGTTTATGACGCGAAACCCGGAGACATATTGGTTCTCGAATGTTCGGACGGGCAAATAGATACTGCGGTAAAAAAAATAAACACGGCGGTTAGCGGGGTATAAAATGCCAAAGGCGCGTTCTTTTGAAGAGTCGATTAAACGTCTCGAAGAAATTGCGGAGATTATGGAGTCCGGTGATACTTCGTTGGAAACGTCGATGGCGCTTTACCGCGAAGGGATAAAACTGACAAAGGACTGCGCTGCGCAATTAAGCAAGTGCGAAAATGAAATAATGGTTTTGCAAAAAGAATCTGACGATGTTTTTGCCTTAAAAATTTTTAACGGTCAGGATACAGACTCGTGAATGACGAAATAGACGCGTTACGTGAAAAAGTCGATTTGCACTTATACGATTTGTTGAAAAAATGCAATGAAAAATTATTGCGCGAACCGATCTTATACAGCATTTCGGCGGGCGGGAAAAGGATCAGGCCGTTGCTGCTGCTTACGTCGGCGCAATCTGCGGGCGGCGGATGCAAAAAAATAATTATGGATTTTGCTTGCGCGGCAGAAATGATACACACATATTCGTTGATTCACGACGATCTGCCTTCGATGGACGACGATGAATTAAGAAGGGGAAAACCGACCTGCCATGTGGTTTTCGGTGAAGCGAAAGCAATTTTAGCGGGAGACGCCCTTTTACATTTTGCGTTTGAAATTATGACTGAAGCATGCATCAAGTCGAACAGCAAGCGGTCTCTTTACGCTCAATATATAATCGCAAAAAAAACAGGGATTAACGGCATGGTCGCGGGTCAAACCGCTGACGTGCATTTCGACGGAAAAAACATTTGCGGAATTATTTTAAACAATATTCAAAAACGGAAAACGGGAGCTTTTTTTCAGGCATGTGTAACGGCTGGTATGCTGCTTGGCGGCGGTTCAAAAGAAGCAGTTCGCCAAGTGTATAATCTTGGATCAGCGCTCGGCCTCGCTTTTCAAATTCGGGACGATA
>WRDG01000311.1 GCA_009783525.1 Defluviitaleaceae bacterium
CAACTCAGCGCGCGGAATTACTATACCGACAGTGTTTAAAGCACATAAAATAATGAACATGCAAATCGCCGGCACTAACATTTGCCTTCCCGCGCCCGGTTTTTTATATGCTTTGAGATTTATGTCGGATTTTTTATAAACAGACGTACCCGAAGGCAGCAGCAATGCGCCGTATGCGTCCATAAATTCGTATTTATCCGACTGCTTTATCCATTCTTCCGTTTTATAAACGGGCATTTCTAAATTTTCTGCAAGACTTTGCATGATATGGGGCATAATATTTTCATCGCCGTACAACAGTATGCACTCAACGTTTGAGCCCCGCTCGCGGTATTGCAAATAATTTATTATCGACGAAACTTCGTTTACCAGCATGTCGGTCGCAGATTCGAGCGCGGAAACCGAATCGGTCGCAGCATCCTGCCACAATCCGTCGTCATCATGCTGTTCATTCGAAACGTCATTTTTTATCGGAGCGAAATAACGGTTGCTATAAAAAACGCCTTCCAGATATACAGCCATATTAATTTGCCGGCTGCTGATATCCAAAATGGCGTAAGATGAAAATTTATTTGTTAAAGGGCTCGCTCCGACGAGTTTGTTCCGAGCATTTTCGCGCAGGTCTATGCGCTGCACTTTATAACCCGCTTTTTTTGCCGCTTTAACATACGAGTTTGATAAATCGAGCGGAACAGCCGCTGCCAGCACGTCTACGGCTGCAGATAAGCTTCCGTTTGGATCATTCCGCTTGCTGATTCTATAACCGATGGTATATTCACCCGAATCATCGGGCAGATACGGAGCTATTTCAGTTTCTAAATTGCTTCTGAACGCTTCGGCTGTCATATCCGGCCATACGAAATGCCGTACGACAACATTCGGTCCGCCTGTAACCATTACGCACGGCATACCGAAACTTTTTGGTATCCTCGCTTTGCGCGCGGCTTTTTTTATGGCTCGAGTTACAGCGGACGTATATGCGTCATTGATTGTTTCCGGTATCTCGGGCAATTCTGCAGTCGCAGCTTTTACGATCCGCCCCGATTTATTTGTCTTTATTAAACTAACTTTATTATCGCTTATATCAATGCAAAAGCGCAGCGGTGAAACTTTTTTAGCCATGTGCCACCTCTTTCGATTATAACTTAATTGCCGCCTGTAGTTTCCGCAATGGACAACCCGGTAAACTGCAATGAGCTTATTTCGCTCATAGACAGCAATTTAGTGTCGGGATCGTCTTCGCCGATTTGGTCGTTAATCAACGCTTCCTGTACCTCGCCGAACAAGCCGCCGTCCATCACATCAGTCGGATCTATTCCGGCAACATTATATGACAACATGCGTACGCCGGTCGTTTCTCTTACGGGATAACTGTTTATGCCAAACACATCACGGTTTCCGTTTGTCGGGTAACTATTGCAATTTCCTACAATCAATCCGGAAATATAAATTGTAGAATCTGCAGCTCCGTTACCCCAAAAAATGGGAGTATTACTCGCCGTAACAAAAATACCCTGAGGCGATGATTTGTTATCCGGGTG
The DNA here is from genome assembly GCA_009783525.1 of Defluviitaleaceae bacterium. Lineage (GTDB taxonomy): Bacteria > Bacillota > Clostridia > Lachnospirales > WQUN01 > WRDG01. The sequence goes on from WRDG01000311.1 coordinate 1,542, forward strand.
CACGGAAATTTTTAAATCGCTTTCCGCCAAAAACTGTCCGAGTTGCGTCGAAGCTTGCATATTATGCGAATGGTCAAATCTTGTGCCTATGTGAACCTGACCGGCGTTTCCTTGCAAAGGCGCCGCTCCTTTGGTTGCCAAAAAGATACTGTTTGTATTATATGTTCCCGCGCCAAAGCCAATGCTTCCTCCTTGGACATAAAAACGGCACCAATTAATCCTCCATGTACCGCTGATAAATAAGTCGTAATTATTTTGAGAACTTGATGTGCCAAACGGCGAATGGTTGCGACCGCGGATCAAAAAATCTGTGCCGTAGTCATCGTCGTCTTCATTTTGCCTGGTTCTTCCCGCTATTGTGCCGTTACCGTTCGTGCTTACAATTCCGCTTACATAAACTTTTTTCAATTTAGGAAACGTGCAATTACCGTTTAAAATCAAATTTCCGTTTACATACAAGTATTCGAGATTAGCGTAATTACCTGACAGAGTTAACGTACTCGATTGATTTATATAACGAACATGCGAACCGCTTGCCGCAGAAAGTGTGTGGTTGTTTTGCGTTATGTTTGATGCGGGCCATAGCGGACTGTTTTGCGGTATGCCAAAAAAATCAGTGTAAGGGTCTCCAATTGAATTTATTCGGTCGACCAGCTTGCCGAGCCCCGTGATCAACTTATCGTAGTCTTCAGCCATTTTTACCGGATCCTTGCCCTGGTATATCGGATTGTCAGCCGAAGCATTATTAAAAATTGCTCCGCCGTTAAACGCGGGTTCAAATTTCAAACCTTCTACTGTACTGTCGACAAAAGTATGCATTCCTTTATTCGTGCCGATTGTCGCGGTAACAGTCCTACCGCCCGAAGTAGCCGCTATGCCGATAGGCGTTAAAATTTCTGTTTCAAACAAAACCGCCCAATCCGAATAACCGATAATGACGTCTCCATTTTTAAACTCGGTGCCGTACCTGACTATTTCATGAGATATTATGATGTTGCTTTCGTTCGCGCCCAAAACTTCGATACTTACAGGCAAACCGTTTATCAAACCGTCATAATAATCATTGTCGATAAAACTCACGGCATTATTTGCTGCATTATATATATAGCCGAGCACTTCCGTTTTAAAATCATTGTATACGGCAGTTAAATCCGGCGGTTCGACCGGCCCCGTCGCCGAATATGTTACTTCAAACTTTCC
>WRDG01000312.1 GCA_009783525.1 Defluviitaleaceae bacterium
GCGCATGAAGGAACGCAAAAAATACGGCTTGAAAGGCGCGAGACGCGCACCGCAATTCTCGAAGCGTTAAACTATAAAAATTTTTAAAGGCACATGCAGAATTATGCATGTGTCTTTTTTTTGCGAGCATCGCTAATTTTTTTTGCATGAGTTTTTTATTTGGCGACAGTTTTTATCATGTTGCGGTGTTGATATATGTTGTGTTTTATGTGATAAAGAATGCGCAAGATATTCCGGCTGCGGGATTGGTTTCGGTAAAAAATTTTTTTATGCGGAAGCGGAACATAATACGGCGAAAAATTAATTTAGCTGCGGAAAAAAATCCGCAATAAAAAAAAGGCGGAGTTTATGTTTATCAGATATCTTTTATCCAACATGAAGCGCAAGGTCGCGCTCAGTATTTTATTTTGCTTGCTGCTCGCGGTTTCGGGCGCGATTTTTTGCGTGTCGTTCGGCATTTGGTTTTCTTCGCATAAGGCTATAGTAAAAATAGACGACGCGATAACGACGGTCGCCATTCCTAACATGATTGCGATTGAAAGCGCCGCAAACAGAGACACCGATTATGTTATTCATTATCCCGAAACGGGGCCGTCGCCGTATGAAATACGAACAGACGAGTTAATTGAAAAACTGCGCGGCTCGGTATACAGCTCGGGGCATTTTAAAATGGACAGACGAAACTTTTTCGGCGCATATTCGCCGCAGGTGGAAGCCGCGCCGCTGCGAAACCAGGGCGCGGGGATGGAGGTTGCGGTTTCGGAGCATATGCCCCAGTCCACCGTCGCGCTGCTGCTGCGGTGCATAGCGATAAGCGAATCATATGATTTGATACAGGAACCTCAACCGGACGGAGCAGGGATTGTTTACAGCTTTATTAAAACAAGCGTTTCCAATTTCGACATAGTTTCGCCGCTTGTTTTAAAAGCGAACCCTTCGGGCGAGGTTGTCGTGCCGAGGTATACAAAAATTGCAATAGAAGCAAAAAGCCCGGGCTTAAATTTGCCCACGCCGGGCAGGCATTATGTATTTACAACAGAAAATTTTACCGCGCAAACGTTTGTCGGACCGTCGGACGGCATAAACCGTATAATAAGCCAAACCGAAAAACGCCTTGAGGTTTGCGGACAAATAAATTCGATGAACGACATTATAAAGCTAAGACTCGAACATTTACTAAATTACTATCACTGGGTTGAAACTTATGAAGGTTATTATGCATATTTATCCGCTACTATCGAGTTGACGGAAAAAGACTTTCCCATATACATTTACGAATATGTTTATGTTGAAAAGCCGGTTTTTGAAAAGGGTTTCAACCTGATCGAGGTTTCTGTTGAAACGGCGGACGGGCAGACGGTTGTTTCCGCCGAAAACGCCGCCGCGCTTAAAATAGTTGAAACGGCACAAATTAAAAGCAACAGCCTGCAAATTTTAAGCACGGACAACCCAAACAGCCTGCTTAAGCTGAACCAGCAGCGCGAGTTTTTGCGCGAGGGCAGGACATTTACGGCGCGGGAAATTAAACGCGGCGCGAACGTGTGCCTTATAAGCGCGATGCTCGCGGACCACAACGGCTTGAAACCCGGCGACAAAATTAATTTATCGTTTTTTCCGTCGGAGTTGACGCGGATGAGGATCACGGGGATCGTGGACGCAGAAGAGATGAGGCTCGCGACCCGCACATACTGGCTGCCCACCATTTATACAAGTGAAACGCAAATGACCCCGGGCGTGGAATACACCATCGCAGGCGTGTATACGCTGGCGCAAATGGTCGAGTCCGGCGAATACACCATAACGGGAAACACCGTTATAGTGCCGCACAATTCGGTTTCATGGCTCGGAAAAGAATTTGACGGCGAACAAACCGCGCCGCTTGTGGTTGACGCATTGATAATAAAAAACGGAGGAGGCGTAGAAGCCCGCGAAACCATGAACGCAATATCCGACGGTTTCGGCGAGCTCTTTTTATTTTACGAGCAGGGCTACACGCAGGTAATGGTCGCGTTAAACAGCCTCAGACTTTCTTCTTCGTGGGTGCTTGCGCTTGCCGTAGTCGGCTGGGGCATCGCCGCATTAATATTTATTGTTTACTACGCCGTGCGTAAACGGCGTGAGGCGTCGCTGCTTTTCGCAATGGGTGTTGAGGCGAAAAACCGTGTGAAGTGGGTGCTTGTGCAATGCGCCGTGCTTATCGCCTTGTCTCAGGCGTTGGCGCTTTGTATTTCGCTGCCTGTTTACGGCGGGATACTGTACTATTCTTCCCGGACTGCGGAGCGCTTTGCCGGCACGTTCAGAGACAGCCGATTGAGCGACGACGACGAAGCGGGCGTACGCAAAAAAGTTCCCGTCGGCGAAGAAACCCTTGCCATAACGCTTATGGCGGCGGGGCAAGCGTTTGTTTTGACAGCCGTTTCGGGATATATCGCGTTAAAATCATCCAAATTTGATAATGGGCTTGAAAGAGTTTAATCAGTGTTGAAGAAGGTATGCGCAAGCGGCGAAGCGTGACGGCACAGTACGCGGCTTGGTAACACAACAGAGCGGAGCTTAATGTATTTTTGCGTTACCTGTTAAATAATTTAACTTTAGTATCAAACAACAAAAAGCAGTGATAGTTCCGGAAACAAAAAACGGCCAAGAAAAGAAGGCCGTTTTTTTATTGAAGAAAGCGTCAAAAAGAAAAAGCAAGGATTTTTTTTATCTGAAGCTCGGAAAGATAGTAGTTGCGCA
>WRDG01000313.1 GCA_009783525.1 Defluviitaleaceae bacterium
CACTGATAAGCGCGTTTGTTATTGCGCTTATCTGCCAATGGTCGGGCACATAAACCATTTCGTTTTCCATTATCTTTTCAAAAAATTCCATGAGATAACCGATGCGGTCTTCTTCGAAAAGAGCGATTTGCAATTTGTACGTTTGCAAACCCGAATTGTTAAAATCCGGACCCAGCAAATATTCCATAATTATTTTCAAGTTTGGTTTGTATACGGGCATATAATTTTTATTCATCAAATAAAAGTAATACCGATCGTTTTGGTTAGACTTTATTTGATCTTCCAAATAATCGGTCCCGGAAAAAAATTTTATCAATTCCCATGCCAAAGCTTTTTTATCCGAATCCGCATGCATTGAAAAGCGCACCGGCAAATCCTGTTCGTCTAAAATGACCCTTCCCCTTCCGTCTGTTAACGGAACCGAACCCGAAAAAAGCGGCAAGCCGCTTGAAAGCGGCAGTATGTATTGCAACGCAGAAAAAGGATGTCTTTGAAACAAAAACCTATTGCCGTCGTCTTTTTCGTTTATTTGTGTAATGTGTATAGCCGATTCGCGGCTCCGCCGCATACCTTCGGGTTGGTTATGCAGCCCGTCTGTAACGATGGCCAGCATTTCCGCATACATCGGGTCTGTGAAACAGTACGTCCCTGTTAACTCATTGTACAAAAGAGAGAACGTGTATCTGGTCGCATCTCTATGCTCAAATGTATGAAAAAGCCAACGGCCGTCGGTATCGGCGCTGCGAAAAATATCAAGCAGGTCGAAAAAATTTACCTGACTGCGTTCTACAAAACGCTCCGTTAAATTATCGGATATTTGGTTGTTTACAGCGAAAAAGACCGGCTTTACATTGATAGGGAACTCGTGCAGCTTCCCGTCTTGAGAAAAGGCGTGTATCGCCTGCATAAAATAATCACCCTCGTCAAAATAAGGATCTGCGTACATCGTTCCGTAAATGTCGGCGAGCATCCCTTTTACGACCGGGTCTTTCATGTACGCGTCTTCGGGCGGGGCTAAAATCAAGTCAGGCTTATAATTTTGCATCATCATTAGTTCTTTAAGCTCATTTGCATATGTCTGCTCAGTCCCGACAACAGTCACGTTTATGTTTATATTTGGGTATTGCCGGTTGAACAGGCCGATCATAACCGTCAAGGCCGGATATATGTAGTGATCCTTAAAAACGGCAATTTCGAGCGTCTGTTCGCCGGACGCGTCCAATGGATTATCTATGGTAGGCGCGTAGCCGCCGGCGGTCGTGTCCGAACCATTGTCCGCCTCCTTTTCTTTTAGTCCGCAGGCGGCGAAAAATGTAAAAAGGAAGCATAAAAACATAGCAGTTAATTTTTTCATGTCGATTTCCCTTTCGCATAAGAATAATTTATTTTATTGCAACTCAACAAACCGAGGCTCCGCAAAAAGCGCGGTTGAAACAAGTGTCGGAGGCAAATCCGCTTCGTCGAAACTGTCAAAATATGCGTTTATGAATGGCGCAATTTTTTCGTTAAATAATATGGTAACGTTCAAGGTCGCTTTCGCATCGCAAGCTCCATATTTGCGTATTCCGGGACCGCGAAAACATATTTGCCGTCATATTCATTAAAAAAATAAGCATATGAGTACATGACGATATGGCGAAAATTCAATCTTTTATAAAAGAAATGGCTTTCCGTATCACATATTCAATGATTATTTCGATTTTGCGCGAGGAAAATTTCGGCGTTAAGGAATTTTTCGAAGTGCAAAATCGGTGGTTAGCAGTTAATCATTGAATACTTATGTGCTGCCGTGCGCAGCCATGTGTTCGTTAATATATAAATAACGCCCTGCTTATAAAAATGTTCCGATAAAATTTTTTTCGTGTAATAAACTATTCGTAGATTTTGCTTCGGGCCCGCCACAATTCGGCTTGCAAAATTTCCAAAAAAGCATTTTTACGCAAACCTTTCCATGTCGACGTCTGCCACATATTGGAAGTAAAAAAATTTTAAGCCGTATGTGTAGATCGCTTCGCCGTACCAATTGTCAAGCCATTTCATGGCCGGATTTGAAAAATAGTATTTATCGACAACGGGCCCTGCCAAGCTTGCCAAAACGCCGATATTTTCGTGATGGTTCGTACCCTTCGCATCTTCGAGATAAATCAAATAATCTAATGCTGTCTTCATTTGCCATTCATTTTTTACATAAACAGCTTCATGCTGCAAAGCATTTTCGAAATATGATGCGAGGGTATTGATCGGAATACTTTCGCGAAAATCATCTGCTCCTTCAAACAGATAATTGTTTGACAGCAATGTCATGCGTAAAAAAAATATACCGCATCGTTGGCTTGTGGACAGATACGTAGTTGTTTACGGCATATGAAAAGTATGCGTCCTTTTTTCCCTGCGAATCAAACTGTGCCTCGGAATAGTCGATCCCTGCGGAAAACTTGATCGATCGCTACAAAAAAAACGGCTTGAACGCGAGCGGGAACTCGTGCAACAAGCCGTTTTTTTTAAATGCGTAAATCGCACCCATAAAATATTTTTCGCTGTCAAACAATGCGTCGCCGTACATCAGGTTGTATATGTCGGCCATCAATTTATCCATTTCGGCATCACCCATATACGAATCGTTTGGCGGCGAAATAAATAGATCCGGCTCGTAGCCTTCGACAATTAATTTGATTTTTAACGCACTTCCGTAGTCGAGTTTTTTTATTGTGTTTATTGTTGCGGTCA
>WRDG01000314.1 GCA_009783525.1 Defluviitaleaceae bacterium
AAGCTGACCAATTTTATTTCGGTTAGGCTGTCGTACTTCGATGCGGAATCCAAAGAGCTGGAGAAGACATATCACGTATTCATATTCGGCATGGTATTGCTGCTCGGGTACAAATGCGCGTCGAACTTAGAGGCGGGGTTCGGACGGTACGACATACTCATAGAAGCGCCGATGTTTTCCGCGGTCATCGAGTTCAAGCAATCGAAAACAGCGGAAAATTTAGAGCAAGACGTGAAGACGGCGCTCTCGCAGATCGACGAGCGGCGTTACTACGCGCCCGTTCTCGAAAAAGGACTGCCGATTTATAAAATCGGCATAGCGTGTTACAAAAAGTCCTGCGTAGTAAAAAGTGCGTTGCATGACAAATAGGCAAAAACAATAAGAATCAAGCCAAGATTGCGTAAAAATTCGCGGTCTTGGCTTTTTTTGAATAAAAATAATTCATAACAAACATTTTACGGAGCATTACGAAAGATTTACCAATTCATGCGTGTAGATTTTACATTGCATTTGCTACAATATAAATGTGTCAAAAATAAAAAAATCAGGAGGAAATTCAAATGCAAAAAATCAAAAACATCTCAGCGCTGTTCCTATCCTTCGTAATCGTAATCGGATTACTAAGCACCGCAGCTTTCGCGGCTCCGTCAACAGATCCGTGGAAATCACCGCAGCAAGTCGTAACGGCAATGACCGAAAATCCGCAAAATGAAATGGTCATCACATGGACTACGATTGATCTCACTCTTACCGACGCAAAAGTCGAAGTCACTCCGGTTAACGGCGGCGAAACCTTGACTTTTACCGCTGTCAAAACAAACCGCGGCGTATCCAATTCGTCTATGAGGTTGGAAAACGGCGGCAGCGTAACACAGAAAGCCTTTTATGTGGCAAAATTAACCGGGCTTTCACCGAATACGGCGTACAATTACATTTGCAGCGCCGTTGATTCCGAAGGTGTGAGCCATGAAAGCGTCGGTAACAATTTCAAAACCGCCCCTGACGCAAAAGACGTATTTTCGTTTATTTATCTTTCCGACACGCAGACCTCCGGTACAAACGGGAAGGCTATGACCGTCAACAGCACTTTCTGGGCAAATTACGACCCCGGGTTCGTCTACATCGCGGGTGACTTGACCGACACGGCTGCCAACGAAGGTCAATGGGAAACCTTTTTCAATCAAAAGACACCCAATCAGGATAACACGACCCAAATGACCAATAATTATGACAGCGCGATAAGCGATTATGCCCTCGCCGCAGTACAGGGCAACCACGACAACAACACCTTTTCAAATCACATCAACTACGCTGCGTCGGGCGGCACAAATATCACCTACGCTTATACATACGGCAGCGCGCGTTTTATCATGCTGAACTTCGAAAATACCGCAACCCGCGCCGAACAGCAGGCTTTCTTGCGCGAACAAGTCGCTGACGCAAAAGAGAACGGTTTTTGGACGGTTGTCGGATTCCACAAATCCATATTCTCCGGCGCGAGCCACATGACCGACAGCGACGCCACCGACGCCCGCAGATACTGGGCTCCGATATTCGCTGAACTCGACGTCGATGTCGTTCTTCAAGGACACGACCACGTCCTCAGTCGTGGTTTTGTGGATGCGAACGGAAACAACGCCAGAAGCACACAGGATATTAATTACCAAAAAATCGGCGATAGGACATACACGGCGGAAAAACCCTCCAATGCGCCGCTCTACTATGTAGGTAACTGCGCCAGCACGTTGAAATTCTATAGCGCGACTGCGGGTAACGCCGCTCTTGCCGCCCCGGACTACGGCTTCCTCGATATCAATTCCGCCCGCGATGCGGGACACACGCAGAATCCGGACGGCCCGCGCAGCTTGGATAGCAGCGATGCAAAACTGACATACCCGACTTATACCTCCGTCACGGTTACAGCCGACGCGATTACATTCGAGACTTACTTCTTCCAGTACGACAGTGTTACCGACCTCATCGTCACGCAGCCTTTCCTTTACGACAGCTTCACAGTCACCCGCGCGCTGCCCGTTTGGGCGGAATACAATGCGGCAGTCACCGACGCCGAGGATTTCATCGCCGGGGATTTCGATATCTATGAAGACGAATCCGTTGAGTTATCCAAAGAAATTGTTGCCAATGCGCTCGTTGAAAACGCCCTTGCGTTTTCTTATCAAGAAAAACAAAATATTATCGACAACGCGGCAATGTCTGTCAGGTCTGCAATACAGGAGGCAAAAGACGCATTGGTTGTTCGTTTCATAAGCGCAGCTCCGACCTCTTCGGTCAATAAGTTAAACGGCAATAAAAACGAACTGACAATAATCGTCACAGAATTATTCGCCGACGGGTTTGTAAACACTATCACAGCGACGCTGACAATAAACAACAACACAGCGGGAATATATGAAGTAGGCGGCTACAAAGTTTATGTGGACACGAAAGGCAACGACCAAATAAGAGCATGTTATATCGTGGAATAACAGCACAAAAATTTATAAAACATACGAAACGGATACCTCAGTCACAAGGTATCCGTTTTCGTATACGTTTAAACAAATGATTCTGTGTTATATAAAATTTATGAAAACAGTTGAAAAAACCGCAAAAATATAGTATAATGTAAACTAACGAACGGAGGGGGAAATAGTATGTATGTAGGAAACAAGAACCATATAGATGTCACGTCGAGCCAATTCGTGGATTTTAT
>WRDG01000315.1 GCA_009783525.1 Defluviitaleaceae bacterium
GACTGCGCGCCGCTGCTTGCCGAAGCGGGCCTTAAGACCGTGCTCGTCACAAACGGATTTATCAACCGCGAACCTTTGGCGGAGCTTCTGCCGCACATCGACGCGCTAAACATCGACCTCAAGGGTTTTACGTCGGGCTTTTACGAAAGCCTCGGCGGCAATCTGCAAACGGTCAAGGACAGCATCGCGCTCGCGCGCGCTCATTCGCATGTGGAGGTGACAACGCTCGTCATCCCGAACGAAAACGACAGCCCATACGAAATTGAAGCGCTCGCCCTTTTTATTTCCAAAATCGATCCGGACATCCCCCTGCACCTCTCGCGCTTCTTTCCGCGCCACAGGTCCGCGGCCGCGCATGAAACCCCGCGCGAAACGATACTGCTTTTAAAAAAGACGGCGGAAAAACACCTGCGCCGCGTTTACACAGGCAACATGCATTAAATCAAACCTTGGGCACGTTAAGCCATTCCAAAACCTTTTTTATCTCGGCATCCCAGCAGCCCCACTCGTGTTCGCCGGGGCTTTCCGCGTAGCGGTAGTCATAGTTTAACCCAAGCATCATGTCCCTAAAGCGCACGTTGTCTTCGTATAAAAAATCTTCGGTGCCGCAGTATTGATAAAGCCGCGGCTTATTTTTTGCGCCGTCCGTTTTTTTCGCCGCGGCGAACAGGTCGTTTATCGAGCCGTTAAATTCGCTTGGGTCGTCCATAAAAGTAAGAACCTCGTTCAACTGCATACCGTGGCAGCCGTTTACTATCGACAGCGCGTCCACCGCCCCCGACAGGCTTGCCCCGGCGCTGAACGTCTCCGGACAGTTGAGGGCGAGCTTAAACGCGCCGAAGCCGCCCATCGAAAGCCCCGCCGCGAAGGTGTCTTCCCTGCGGCCGCTTAGCCGGAACATCCGCCGGGTTATGTCGATAAGCTCGCGGCTCACATATTTCCAATACTGCCCGCGCATTTGGTTTTTTACGTCGCAGTAGAAGCTGCGCTGCACGTCGGGCATGATTATCGCAATCTGATACGCCTCCGCGTAATATTCGAGCCGCGTGCGCCGCATCCAAACCGAATGGTCGTCAGAATACCCGTGCAGCAGATAAAGCGCCGGATATTCTTTCGTCTCGCCCGTTTGCGGATACAGCACATTGATGCTCGTCTTGTTGCCCAATGTTTCCGAATTGATGCCGCATTGAAAAAAAGCCATATGATTTACCGTACGCGCCGCATAAAAAAATTTTATGCAAAAAATTTTCGCGCCCTTCTTTTTTATTTGAACCCTTTGGCGATCGCCGCAAGTATTTTTTTTGCGTCGTCCTTTTTATAATCCGGCAGCAGCACGTACAGCCTCTTGCTTCCGTAACGCGCAACCAATCGCTTCACATTGTTTATCACGCCGTCCGCGTCGCTCGCGTATGTGCCCACCCAAATCGACTTGTCCGCGTCCGCAACCGCGTCGTATATAGGAAACCAGTGCGGATCCGCGCCGTCGGGCTGCCCGGAGCCAGGCGTCCACTGCAATGCGTCAAGCCTCTCGATTTCCATCAGCGCAGGCAGGTGCTTTATGCAGTCTTTACCGTCCAAGTGGTACATGGAATTGCGGAGTCTGCCGCACTGGTATTCAAGCGCCGGCTTCACCAAATCGCGGAAGTGCTCGGGCGACATAAGCGCACAAAAGTCGCACTGCACCTTCGCCGTCTTGCCGAGCCCCATCACTTTAAACGCCGTGTAGCTCGAGCCGCCGTCCGCGTCCTTAACCAAATCGTAAACGGCGTCGTAATATTTAAAGTACAGTTCATCCAATTCTTTGAGCCGCGTCTTTACGATGTCATAGTCGTCCATCAAGTCGAAGCAGGTCGGCTGCGGCCCCCTCATGGCAGAAATTATGTCCATGTTCTCTATTATGTCCGGAATGTTTACATAACCCTCGCCGCCCAGTTCGTCCTGCGCTTTTTTTAGCATTTCAAAATGAGCGCGCCACCACCTGTTGTCCGGATTGTATGCGAGCGTGCAGTCGCGCCAATTTTTTACCACGTCCTTGTACCATAGCGTGTCCCACGCGAATATCGGCTCGCTTCCCAAGTACAGCGCGAGCGACCCGGGCCCGAGGTTGATGTCAAACGACGGGTACGAGTCCGCGGAAAATTCCCGCGTGCGCAAAAAATTTTTAAACCGCGCCAAGTGCCAGTCGATGTCCAAATAAAGCTGCGACGGCTCCTCGAGTTTTTTTACCTCTTCGAGCGGCTCGCTCGGGCTGTCCAAAATGGTGTTGAAGCATATGAGCGGCCCCTCGTGCAAATCGCGGCGCCACCAAGCGTCAAACCTCTGCTTGACCGCCGCCATGTCCTGTTTCCTTTTCATGTTTTTACCGTCCGCGTCACGCGCCTGCAATTAATGGAGCGGTGTTACGCGCCTTCCCGTTTATTTTTGGCTTATGTGTTGTCCTTAAACCATTTGACCATGTCCTCGGCGTTTTTAGGACTGTCTGCCCACAAGTAAAAAATGAGCCCTTCCGGCTTAAGCTCTTTGTAATATGTTTTTACCGCTTCCGGCGGCCAGCCGTAAAGCCAAAGCCCTTTGCCCGCCTTTTGGATCTTTTGCAGAAGTTCGATCCAGCCCCATGTCGGCTGCTGCCCCGCACCCGGCTCCCACTGGATAACGTCAATTTCTTTTATGCCCAGTATGTCGTCCATGTGCCGCAGC
>WRDG01000316.1 GCA_009783525.1 Defluviitaleaceae bacterium
GCGGGGCCGGACTATTTCGAAACGCTAATTAACGATTACCAACTTCAAAATAATTATTTTTGGTTCGCGAATAAAAACTATATGCCGGTATACAGGCCCACGCTTGAACTGCTTATAGATTACTTTTTAGGCGTTGATTTAACCATATCCGGGCTTGCCACATACAACCCGCGTTTTTCCGTTTTAGATGAAGAACGCGTAAGCTACTTAATGGATTTCTACGGCAGCATGGCGGAAACGGAAATGATATACATACCGGATCGCTGGCAAACATTCGCATTATTTAACGCGGCGTTCAGTTTTTTATTAAACTCGGAAAATTTCGGCGGCATGAAAATAATGCCGCATATGCTTGAAGAAATTCAAAAATTGTACAAAAACATGATTTTGAACGATCCCGACCTGTATCTTGCCAAACAATTGGTTGAAAGCATAAAAAACGACCCAAACTATACATGGATATTTGCGGATCATTACAATGACAAAAACCGCATGGAATTTTTATTAACATCCGAATTTATCAAGTTAATTTTTGAAATTGCCGGCACAAAACTCAGTTACGACTTGCACGGCGAAATCGCACTGGTCCGGGCTTTGCTTACACCGTTTTCATTTGACGTTACCGGCGGCAACGCGGAAAACATGGTTACGGTATATTACACAGACAAAACGGAACGGCTTAACTTTAAAATTTGGGAAGCTTTTTTTCAATCCGATCCCGATATCGGTTTTATATGGGAGATAATTTTTGCAATCGACGGCGAACTTGAGCGCTACGAAACATTCAACGATCTTATGGAGCCGATTGTAAATGCGTTTATCGACGCTTATGTGGCCGAACACGGAGCCGAGGCGCTTGTTCCGCCGCCGGCTGCGTATTACGTGCATATTGCTTATATTTATGAAAAATCGGTAATGTTTGACGTATATTTTTCAAATTTATACGGCGCCAGGCTGACGCAAAACACCTGGGACAGCTTTTGGGAACTGTACAAAAACGATTTCGACTGGATGTGGGATATACTGCTTGAAAACGAAACAAACAGAAACGATGAATTTACAAAAATGCTTGCGCCGTTTATGGAAAAATATTTGACCGATATGGGTTTGTAATAATGAAAAAAATAATTTTATTTATCCTTTGCGTATCAATATATATAACAGCCTGCGGGCGCGGCGGCGGCGCTTCACGCGACAGCGACGGCGCGCTTGCGCCCGCAGAGCCGAACCCTCTCGAAAGCGGCGTGATGCAGACGCTGGAGCTTGCGGTATACGACGGCGAAAAACACGCATATCAATTGTATGACGAGATGATGGTTACCAAAGAACTCGCCTATTCATATTTGATGTCTGTTGCAAAAAAATTTCAGGAAGACTATCCGTTCGTAACGGTAAACGTAAACGTGATTTGCGATTCGGATGAGTACGCATATACATTAAAGAACATGATAATGTACGAAAGCTATGTTCCCGACCTTCTGCTCGCGCCCCGCGGCGGACGAGTATATGTTCCAAAGTCTGCCTTTTTCCGCCGTGCAGTATATGCTGCCCTACGGAGCGGGAAGCGGGCCGACTTTTTTAATTGCAAAACCGCTTGTTGACGACGACGGCAAGATTTTGCTCGACCGTCAGGATCATCCGCTGCGACTGAGTATCGCCGGAGGATCCGCGAACAGGGAGCTTGCGTGGGAATTTATTAAGTATGCTGCGCAATACGACCACGCGGATTTTATGAACCGCAGAAGCAGCGCTTCGGACGACAGTTACGCATACCCTATGTACTCGTTTAGGAATTACGTACCCATTTATAAACCGTCGCTCACGCAAGCACTTCAATATACCCTCGCGGGCTCGGGCAAGCTGGGCATATCGTCATACGGCAACAATATCAAGCTGTTTGAAGAAGAACGCGCCGAATGGCTCGCGGAATATATTTTTGACGCATTGAACCGCGAAATGACGTACCACCCGGACATTTGGCAAATACGCGAGGTGACAAAAATCATCTATACATTCGCCGGCAATTTAAAAAGGTCTACCGCAAACATAAGTACGGAAGACTTACTAAAAAAAACGCAGAATTTATATGAAAAACTCGTGGTCGGCGATCCGGAAATGAAATGGACGGACGAATACATCGAAAAAATTATCAAGGCATCAGAAGAAACTACACCCGGCGACGGTAGCATTACGGTTACAATCGACGGCTCAGGCAATGTAGTTCTATTTAATTGGACCGAAAGCAAAAATAAAGTTAAAAAAATGTTTTCGTAAGCGAAATAAACTCGAGAATGTTCGAAAATGTAACCTTCGAGACAATCGCCGGGACAATCGGCGAAATCGAACAGGTTTGGGCAAAATTGACCGACTATTCGTTTGAATATTATTTTTATTACCAAGAAAAGTTTTTGGAATTAAAACTGATGCGAATATATTACACGGACAAAACCGAGCGCCTCACTTCGGAACTTTGGCAAAAATTTTTAGAGCTTAACGACATTCCTCGTGAATTAAAAGATAAATTAACCGAAACGGACAGCCCTCTCGAACAGTACGAAATTTTGAACTGCGAGCTTGCGCCGCTGGTTAATTTGCTTTTAAACGAGCAAAAAAACATGGAGGATACGTTAGACGAATGAAAAAATGTTTTTTGATA
>WRDG01000317.1 GCA_009783525.1 Defluviitaleaceae bacterium
CTTGCAAAAAATAAGGGGAAATTTTTTGGCCTGATGTAAGTTGCAAAATATTAATCTATACACAAAAAAAAAATTTGCCGCATGTCATTCTGAGCGAAGCGAAGAATCTTTATTAAGACCCTTCGCTTACGCTCAGGGTGACAAAAACCTACTATGCTTATACACAAATGCAAATGTTTTGCCGCTTGTCATTCTGAGCGAAGCGAAGAATCTTTATTAAGACCCTTCGCTTACGCTCAGGGTGACAAAAATCTATTCAGGGTGACAAAAACCTACTATGCTTATACACAAATGCAAATGTTTTGCCGCATGTCATTCTGAGCGAAGCGAAGAATCTTTTTTAAGACCCTTCGCTCACGCTCAGTGTGACATTTTCAAACCAAACCCACCTATTATCTTCACTTGCAATCCTCATAAATCCCTTTAATCGTTTCATTCGGCTCGAGCAGCACCCTCGGGTCGTTTTCTATTATCGTCGGGATCGTGTTGTGGTCGTCGTGGATGCGCTTGCGCATTATTTCGTCTTCGTTT
Organism: Defluviitaleaceae bacterium; assembly: GCA_009783525.1. Classification (GTDB taxonomy): domain Bacteria; phylum Bacillota; class Clostridia; order Lachnospirales; family WQUN01; genus WRDG01. Next base: position 532 of record WRDG01000317.1, read on the forward strand.
TTGCCGGAGAGCCCGGCGTAGCCTATCGTGCGGCAAAGCTCGCCGAACACGAAGTCGTTTACCGCGCAGTCGCCGCCGCAGCGTTCGAGGCCGGGTATTGATTTGTGATAACTGTTGAACAAATGCATTTGCGCGAAGCTCAAACCCTGCGCGGTAATTTCGTTTAGGCCTTCGCCGCCGATGGGCAGGCAACCGTTTATTTCACTGAGCATTTTGATCATGTCGTTAACGCCCTCTGCGGGTGTGCGGCCTTCCACGATGCAGTTGTGCAGGTTGAACACGCAGTTGGACACGTCGGTGAAGCACGCGGCAACGGGATAGTTTTCCGCAACGGCCTTTAACCTGCCGTAAAGTTCGCTGTGCCAAAGCGAAAGCCCAGTGTGCAGCTTGACCATGATGTTGTAGCGGCGGTTTTCGGGCGCGGTTTTGGCGCGTTCGGTCCACGGTACGCCCAGATACCGCCAGTCCGCGCCGTCGAAACCCCAGCCGTAAACCGTTTTGTCGTCGATGTTTACGGACTGGAAATCCGAAAACATCGGATAGACTGCGTGAGCCGGATCAATCTCCATCGCGTTTGCGTGCGGCGCGATTTTAAAGCCCATCCCGCTGCCGTATTCTATGAACCGCGCCGCCGACGCGCTCGGCATATAATCGGGATAATTTTGGTCGTAGTTGTAGTCGCGCCAATCGGAAAGATGTATCAAAACTTTTTTTGGATCGACATGGCGGGCAAGGGCGTCAAGGCAGGCGGCGTCGCCGTTGCTCCAGCAATAGGCGAGGCGTATGTCCGAAAGCCACGGCGCGCGCTTCGCCTTTTCTTTTTGCAAGCCGTAGGCGTTCCAGTACCAATTTTTATATACTGCCGCGGGCGTTCGCCAGCCGCCTTCGAACACATTGATGCGCCAGTCGATGCCGCCCGCGGATTTGTTGCTGTCAACGGGCCCGTTCGCCTCGCTTACAAGCCCGATGCGGTACGGGTCGCCCTTTGCGCCCACGACAAGCTGCTTGTGCTTGTATCTGTCGTCGCGGCAGTGGATAAATAACCCGCCGCCTTTTGCGCTTTCTAAAATGATAAGTCCCATCTCCCATGAATGAGGCCAGTTGAATGTTGCCCCGGCGTTTTCGCCCGTGAGCAGCGGGTCGTCCATGGCCAGCTTCACGCCTTGAAACGCGGGAATCAATATGCTCAGGCTCTTTTCGATCCCGCGTATGTCGAAGCGGCAGCCCCGCACCCCTGCGCGCCCGCTTGACGCGGCGGGCCGCACGATCACGTCGCCCGTTTCGTCGTCCTCGGTTATAAACACAATGCCGTCGCCGTACCAGCTGTGGTAAATAATTTCGGCGCGCTTTTCGTTAAGCAACCGCGTTTCTATCGTGCCCGTATCAAGCCCGCGGGTTTCGCCCCGCGCCCAAACAAGCGAGCAGCCGGCCTCGTCCGCATTTGACTGCGCGTAAATGCGTCCGTCCCGCGCCGCTATTTTCGTTACCGCGCCGTTTGAAAAGGTGACGGTTTGGGTTTTGGTTTCGACGGTTAAAATGTTTTCTGATAAATAAAACATATTTTCTTGTCTCCTGTTTTAGTTTTTTTATGTCGACGTAAAGCGACAGTGAATTTCCGTAGGGACGGTCGATCTTGCAAATAAAAAACTTTAAACAAGTCGGGTATTAAAATTTTCGTAACACTGTACGTTAAATTTCAAGCATATATGTATACTCAGGATAAATTATATCCGTATTCCTTTTGCGAAAGCTTTCGGAATAGCATGATATGCGGAAGCCGAGCTTCTTTAAAACGGCGTTTGACGCTTCGTTTTCCTGCGCCACCTTCGCGGTGAAAATATTAATGCCTTTTTCTTTGCCCAAGCCGATTAACGCTTGCAAAATTTCCGTTGCATAGCCCTGCACAGGAACTCCTTCGGAGTTCCTTCCTTGCCGCCAAAATTTTTTATGCACGGCATACCCAAAATCCCAACTCTTTCCGCCGTCCGCCGGCACGATGCTGCATGTTCCCAAAAATTCGCCCGTATCTTTTTTGAAAACCACCATCGGATACCAATCCTCGTCATTTTCTATGCCCGCCGCGAAATTAAGTTCGGCTTCGTCCGCCCTGTCCTTCGGCGGGTC
>WRDG01000318.1 GCA_009783525.1 Defluviitaleaceae bacterium
CCCCAAAAAATATCGTTTATAAAAATTGGAATCACCAAAATCGAAAGTATTTTATATGAAGAAACAAACTCAAACTCTTTTTTTGGAAACGTGCAGACAGGGCCGTTGATTATTTTTCCGTCTGACAGGATCTGTTCCCAGGACGGCACATTATCTTGGTACGATAATTCTTTTATGTCTATTTCATCGGCCCTTTCTTTAAATGTCCAGTTGCATACGCGCCTGATTGACAGCTTGCCGTCGCCGCTTAGATAATTTTGCCAAATATGCACGCGATCCAGCCCCGTAAACTCGCCGATCTGCTCCATACCGCGTATCATCGCGCTTTCATAATCTCTCGCGTCGGCTTCAATCAAAATTTCTGCCGCCTCGTTTACCAAACGGAACAGGTCGCGTATATACTCCGCTTCTTTGCGCGCTCTTGTGCTTTCTTCGTTTGCACGGATAAGCTTGCCTTTTTCGTCTTCATTTAACTTGCGCTGCTCATCAAGCTGCGTTGTCATATTGTTAAAAGCCCTTGAAAAATCGCCCATAAAATCAACCCGCTGTTTGTAGTCGCCGTTTGCGACTTGCTGAGCCTGCCAAGTCAAATGGGCGAGCGTAGCGTGCAGTGATTTTAAGGGCGATGCTATTTCGTTTTTGGGCGACGGTATTGCTCCGTTCAAATTGCCGTTGGCAATTTCATTCGCAAAGGCTTTTGTCTCTTGAATAAATTCGTTTAGGGCAACCAAGCCTTTGCCGGCCATTACAAATTGCTCGGGCAGATTTTCTACGTCAAGCGTCGCTTCCGACGGGCTGTAGATTACATTGCGTATATAGGAAAAAAACAAGTCGGATACAACCTGCATAATTTCCGCGCCGCTTTTACCGTCATTGATCTGCAGATTATCCATACATTGTCATGCCTGCCTGCTGCATTCGGAAATATCCTTAAATTTGTCGGCTATGGATAAAAAAATATCTACGAGCATGGGATCAAAATGCGAACCTCTGCCGTCTACGATGATCGAAACCGACTCTTCGTGCGAAAAGCCCCGCTTATACGGCCTGTCGGAAACGAGCGCGTCGTAGACGTCCACGATTGCCATCGTCCTTCCCAATATAGGGATGTCCGTCCCCTGCAAGCCTCGCGGATACCCGCTTCCGTCCCATTTTTCGTGATGGGTGCCCGCGAGTATTTTTGCGTATTCAAGAAATTTATGCTCAGTCGATTCTTCCTGTATTTCGGCGATCACATCTTCGCCGAATCTCGCGTGTTTTTTTACTTCATCAAACTCATCTTCCGTGAGCTTGCACGGCTTAAGGAGTATGCTGTCCTTGATCGCAATTTTCCCTACGTCATGGAGCCGCGCCGACAAAACCAAAAGACTGATTTCGCAGGACAGTAAATCATCTTCAAAATATTTTTTTTCTATCCCTTCGTTTACAAGCACTTCCATGTATCGCTGCGTTCTAACAATATGACCGCCGGTAATGTCGTCGCGGCAGTCCACGAGCTTAGTCATCGTGTTTAAAATGGCGTTTTGCAATTCGACCACCGCCTTGGTTTTGGCGTCCACTTTTTCCTGCAAGTGCTCGTTAAAATCGACCAGCTCATTTCTTTGCGAAATTACAAGCAAATGCAGTTCGATACGCTTGAGCAGCAGCGGCGGCGAAAACGGTTTGAAAATATAATCGACGGCGCCAAGCGAAAGCCCTTCAAGCTCGCTTTCCGCATCGATTTTTGAGGTCAAAAAAATTACCGAAATATCCCTGGTGCTTTGCATTTTTTTTAAACGCCCCAAAATTTCGTAGCCGTTCATTTCAGGCATATCAATATCAAGAAGGATAAGGTCGGGTATTTGCCTTTCCAGCCTTTTCAACAACAAACTGCCGGATTCGAACGAAAACACGTTGTAAACGGGAGAAAGCGTGTTGCGGCAAACCGTAAGATTGGTAACGTCGTCGTCAACGACAAAAATAATTTTCGGGTTCATATTTTTTTGCTCTGTTACGTTTTCGGGGTAATCTGAATACCTTTGAACCGGCATACCCGGTCCCCGTTCGCCCAACAGTTGATTTCCCGCACTTCATACTCCTTTTTTGTGTACGACTGCAAAATGCCGGCGATAAAACCTTCGTCGTAAACGCACACATTTTCGTTCGTTACGGGCAATCCGCTGCAATCCAGATCTTCCGCTACGGTCAGGACAATGTCGCCGCTGTTCGGGTCAAATGATTCCATGCGGAGCTTGCCGATTTTAAGAACCCTCAACTGTTCCTGCAAATGCGATATAAAACTGTTGAAGTCGAGGGTAAGGTCAATCACATTTTTTGCAAACTCTATGCCGGCGTAAAGACCGGCCCTGCGCAACTGATTGTTCGCCTCTTCCAACCCGTATGTCTCGCTTAACGCGTCGAGGAGCGTAAACTGCATGAGCCGGTAAACCAAAACCGGCATTTCATCTCCCAAATCGCCGCGCCCTTTTTGCACATCCCCCAAATTCCCCCATTGGAATTTTTTTTGCTGCTTCACCGTTTCAAAAATGTTGTCCATTTTGCAAACCTCCCGGATAGTTTGAAGATAAGGGAACTTATATAAACCCCTTGCACAGAAACACCGAAGGTGTTTCTTCCTTGCACAGAAACACCGAAGGTGTTTCTTCCTTGCAC
>WRDG01000319.1 GCA_009783525.1 Defluviitaleaceae bacterium
CTGTCCATCGCGCCCGCTTCGTCCGTAACAAAAGCGTTTGCCACCTTGCCGTCCATGCGGTCGTGCGAATACGCAAGCGGCATGTAATCGCTTTCGTTTATCAAGCAACGGATTTCGCTGCGCATGATCCTGAATACATCATCATCCGCAAGCGCAGGGCTTGACTTGATAATTTTACGGATGGCGAGCTTTAGCTCACTCGATAATTTCAAATCCGGAGCGACCGAGAAGAACCGCGAGTATTTCGGGTCGGTCAGCATAAGCAAAATGAAGATAACCGCGGCGTTAAACGTCTTGTAATTTTTACGTGCGATTTCCAAAACCGCGGTGGTGTAATAGCGTATGTCTGTGCCGCGTTCGCTTTTCAGCTTAGTGCAAAGCGCGGCCGTTATCAAAAACCAAGCGTAGTCTTCAAGGCCGTTTCCGAGCGGACCGTTTATATCCGGGTGAACCATCAACTCAATGATGCCGCATATTTTCGCATACGCCGTTTCGTCGAAAAATGCGTCCGGGTTTTTACCGTCCGTTATTTCGAGCCATGCCCGCGCTTGTTTTTTTATGTATGTCCCTACCTGCTTGTTACCGTCGGCGAGACACCACGCGGCATATTTAACCGCTCTGCTTTCGCTTGCTTTCGTCGCCGCCACTTATCACCTCTAACAGCTTGCTTGACGGCTTGTTTTCTTTTTTCTGCACCGACCGAAGCGCGGCCGCGACTGTCATGATGTTTTCCTTTTCCATGTCCAGTAGCATTTTACGCTTCGCCTGCAGTTGCTTGTCTATATCAATCTTTGTTTTGTTGAGTTGTAGGACAGTTTTAAAGTAAACCTCTGCGGAAATATCTTCGCGCGCGATTTCCAACCGCTCGAGCAGCACGGATATTTTTTCCGCCTCGGTCGAGAAGCCGACGCACTCGGAATAAATTTGGCAGTACCTGTTTATAACGCCCTCGTAAATTGCGTCATCTTTTTGGATGCCGGCCAATAATTTTTTCAACCGGTTAAATTCTCTTTTTGCCACCGTGTCTTTTTTGATTTCCGGACGCGGTTTCATCGGCTTGCCGGTCAGCGCAGATTCTTCGCCGCGCTTGCGCATCATAAGCTCGGCTTTTGTGCGGTGGGATTTTTTTTCGGCGACCAGCACCGAAAACGGTTTCGCGTTCATCGCCATGCCGGCAGCCTCCTTAAAAGCGCATAGAAGTGGGAATGTTTTATACGGTTACTTGGGGGCGTGGTGTGGGGCGGCCCCGGTTTAAATTTTTTTAATTTTGGGGGGGGATAAAAATAAATTATTTTAAATCCGGCGCATGGGTTTTTTCTATTAACTTTATTAAATCAAGTTTAGTTATTTGCCCTGCTTCCGCCAATGTATGGCAGGTTTCGCATAATGTGATCAAGTTGTCGTTTGCGAGCCGCATATCGAAATTAAATTCCGCAGGTATTATGTGATGCACTTCGAGCCTGTCATATACAGCGCGACCCTCTGCGCGGCATACGGCGCACATGGATCCGTCCCGCCGCTTTATCTCGTCGCGTTTGCGCTGCCACGCGAATGTCCAGCGGAACCGGACAACCTCTGTTGCTTTTGTTTCACGCGCGGGTTTCTTACCGCAGTCAAATTTTTTATCGTGTATGCGGCCGCAGTATCTGCAACTGTGCTTCATCCGCCGCCACCGCCAATAGCAAACGCCGCGCAGGTTCCCCTCGCGGCGTGATGTGTATGCTGCACTATATCACGCCCCATTACTGCCATTCAATGCCAATATTTGTAATGCCGCGACCGCTTCCTTACGTATGCGGTATACCGTCCGTATGCTGTAGCCGTTGGCGTCCGCGACCGCCTGCCAATCTTTTAGGTTTATGTATCGCTCCGTTAAAATCAACTTCTGCGTTTCGTCCGCAAGTCCGTCTATCATGCGTTTGATGCCGTCCTGCGCGTCGATCAGCCGCGCAATGTCGTGTTCGCATTCCGCAATTTTATCCGCTATCCGCGCCACCAGCCAAGAAATGCGGTCGCGCCGCGACGCGCCTCTTTTTTGCGCCGCGGTCGAACCGCCTGCCCAATCGAGTTTGTCACGCAGGTCGGCTATCTGCTGCCGCCGCGCCGCGATCACGCGTTCGATTAAAAACGCCTGCGATAAAAAAACCGACACGTCTACATCCAAACGGCCACGCCCTCCTTATTGCATTGTCATGCTTCTTAATCCCGTTTTTACCCGGAAAAAACTCCTTCGCGTCTCCGTTTGCAATCTTTCTCTTTTAACGGCGCCTGTGCGCCCGCGTTCCCTTTCGATTGCTTTTGTCAAAATCTTCGCGGCCAAAACCCCCGCGGCGGTCAGCTCCGGGTCCGGGCTGCGCAGGTTATTCCTCGTAATGGCGAGGTGCTGCGCGTCCGTTACGCAGGCAAGGTTTTCAAGCTCGCAGTTGTCTCTGTTTCCGTCCAAAAAAAATATTTTATGACCCGGCGGCCGCTTGCCGTGCGCGCGCTCCCATGTCTGCACATGAATAAGCTCCCAATGATTGGGTTCCGCTGTTTTAACTTTCCAATATCCGTCGTCGTCTTTTCTTTTCGTACCCACAAGCAAAGCGTTATTAGGCCTGTGTCCTTTTTTTATCATGGTCGGTTTTAAATTTGCATACATTTCCGGCGTC
>WRDG01000320.1 GCA_009783525.1 Defluviitaleaceae bacterium
CGCGCTTGAAGGCAACAACGCCAACCTCGACGGCGTGTTCAAATTCTCCGCGAGCCACGAGCTTGCCGGCTATACATTGCAGTACGACATCAAGGGCAACGGCAGCAATATTAAGGAATTTATATTGGTATAAGCTCCGCTGCTCGACAAAAAAAATAAAAGGAGGCTGTCTCATGACAGCCTCTTTTTTTTACGAAACTTTAATTTATTTTCAAATATTTTATCGGCGTGTTTAAATAAGACCAATGAAAACGATATGTTATAATTAATTTATCAACATCCGAAAGAGGTAATCATTATGTCGATTTTTCAACCATCCCCGCCTGACCACGGCGCGTTTGCGCGGCCGGCAGAGCTGCTGGAAAAATTTTTGGCGGGCGAGCGCGGCTCGTCTATTATGCACAAGGCCGGCTTTAAAAACAAAGTGCGGGCGTTCGAAAAATTCAAGGACGAAAAAGATCCGTACATTAAAGGCGGGCTCATTACCAAGTATGTCTTGGAAAATGCGCCCGTTTTTATCGAACCGCCCGATGTTTTTGCGGCGGGGGCGCTGGTTCCGGAGATTACAGCGGAGGACGACGCAGCGGAGCGCGCGTACCACAGCCATAACGAAAGCCAGGCAAGCAATTTAGGCCACTGCGTGATGGATTATCATGCCGTGATAAAAAACGGCGTTGACGGATTGTTTAAACGAATCGATTCGGCGGACAAACCGGGCGCCGAAAATTTATACGCTTCAATGAAGCTTTCGTTGGAGGGCGTGCTCGCTTACGCCGCCAAATACCGCGCCGAGGCGCTGCGTCAGCTGGAGGGAACGGACATAAGCGAAGAGCGCGCCGTCGAATTGAAACGCATTGCAAACGCGCTTGAAAACGTGCCGTTAAACGGGGCGCGGTCGCTGTTTGAAGCGGTGCAGTCACTTTTGATATGCCATTACGCCGTCCTTATATCGCATATAAATTCCAACATGCTCGGCAGGGTCGATCTCATCCTCGACGAATTTTATTCGCATGACATTAAAAACGGGCTTGTTTCGCAAGCGGAGGCCGCCGAGTGGATGCAGTTCATTTACATAAAAAGCAGCGAGCTGGTCGGGCTCGGCGACGCAATAACCATGGGCGGCTGCCGCGCAGACGGCTCGCCTTTTTACAACGACCTCACATATTTTTTGCTCGACGCGGTAAAGGCGCAGCACCACCATCAGCCGCAGATGATATTCCGTTTCGCGGACGGGATGCCCGAGCAGCTGCTCGAGCGCGCGTTCGCGCCGCTGCTTGCGGGCGTGCCGCAGCCCGGTTTTTTCAACGACAATGTAACCGTCGCGTCGCTGATCAAGGCGGGTTTTTCGGCGGAGGATGCGCGTGATTACGTTGTTTGCGCCTGCGCGGAGCTTACGAGCGCCGGAAAAAGTAACATTCTGTCCGGCTATTTGTACCACAACCTCGCCAAACCGATCGAAATTTTGCTTAACGGCGGCGAAAAAATGGTGGACGACTCGCATTGGCGGGCTTGGCCGAGCCATGTGTTTCCGTCGGAAATTCCGCTCGATTTTAAGTCATTTGACGACTTTAGTTCGGCTTACGTAAAATATCTAAAATTTTTACTGAAGCTTCTCGCCGAAAACTCCAACGAATACCTTTCGCGCAAGGCGGACATACGCTACACGCTCACTTCCGCGCTCACACGCGACTGCATTGAAAACGGGCTTTCTTTGGCGGAAGGCGGTGCGCGTTATAATCATACTTTTCCAAATTTCGTCGGGCTCGTTACAGCTTCCGATTCTCTCGCCGCCATAAAAAAATGCGTCTACGAAGACAGGCTGCTTTCGCTTGAAGAACTCGCAAAAATTTGTAAAAACAATTTCGAAGGCCGCGAGGACATCCGCCTGTATCTGCTCAACAAATGTCCCAAGTACGGCAACGACGACGCGGATGCGGACGAAATGGCAAAGCTCGTGTACGACACGGTTGCGGAAACGCTGCCCGAATTTACAAATCACCTCGGCGTGCCGTACGCCCCGTGTTATTTCGGCGAAATGCAGTACGGGCCGCATGCTAAAAACATCGCGGCAACGCCCGACGGCAGACGCTTCGGCGAAGCGATCACGCCCACTCTCGGCGGCGACTGCGGCCGTGACGCATCGGGCATCACCGCGCTGATAAATTCCGTGACATGTTACGACCATACGCTGACGCCCGGTGGACTGGCCGCAAACTTCGCCGTAAGCCCGTTTTCGTTTAAGGACGAAAACGACTTCCCGCATATGGTCACGCTTCTTAAAGCATATTTTTCCAAGGGCGGGATGCAGGCGCAATTCAACCGCATTTCAAAGGAAACCCTATTGGACGCGAAAAAGAACCCAGATAAACACCGCGGGCTCCTGGTGCGTGTCGCGGGGTTCTCCGGATATTTTGTCGATCAGCAGCCCGTGATACAGGATCAAATCATCGAACGGGTTATGCATTGAAAAAAAAAAGAGCCGCGCAAAATTGCGCGGCTCTTTTTTGTTTAAATCATCATCTTAAAATAAATTCCTTAATATTGCTGCCGTTGCCCTTGATGTCGTACTGCAATGTATAGCCGGCAAGCTCGTGGCTCGCGGAGAATTTGAACACGCCGTCGAGGTTGGCGTTGTTGCCTTCAAGCGCG
>WRDG01000321.1 GCA_009783525.1 Defluviitaleaceae bacterium
GCGCTGTTTGCGGCGTAAGACCCTTCGCTTCGCTCAGGGTGACAGGGCGTCTCTGTATGCGCGCCCGCGCTGTTTGCGGCGTAAGACCCTTCGCTTCGCTCAGGGTGACAGGGCGTCTCTGTACGCGCGCCCGCGCTGTTTGCGGCCGCCGTTAAAATTTTCGCAAAGTCTTTGTCGTAAGCGGCGTTTAAGGTTGTTTTTGGAGCGCCGAATTTTGCGAAGCCGCCCGAAGCTTTTTTGCATGCGGGGACAATGAAGCAGTCGCTGTAGTATTGCATGTGCGGCGAAATAAAAACAATGAGCTCGGGCTCTAACGAAGCCAGCAGATCCGCCGCCGAAAAAAACGCCTCAAGCGTCTTTGCGGCCTCTGCTTCTTTGCCGCCGCCGACGGCGGGGACCAGAACAGGAGGATGCGGAAAAACAAAAGCGCCGACAACAGACATGGCAAACCGTCCTTTTATTTATTTTGACCAGTAGTCCGCAAGTTTTTTTACGGCGTCGCGCGCGATGATCACTTCGCCGTGTTCGCGCAGATACGCCTTGCCTGCGTCGCCCGGTTTTTTTCTGCTTCCGTATTCGAATACGATCGAATTGACCTGCCGCTGCAAGCCGTCTTTTATTTGGCTGACTGTCAAATAAAAACGGCCGCCCGATTTATGAAGGCTGCCGTCCGGTGTTTGCTCCGGCGGCAGCGCTTTGCACAGATGCGAGCAGACCAGCGCCGCCTCGTCGATTGAATCGAACGCGAAAAAATTATGATCGTCCGCGTTTGCTTCCGAAAGCGCGGGGGCAATGTTTTTGCATTTGACTTGCATGACGGCTTTCATTCCGGCGAGCATACCCGCTATCGACAACGCGTCGATCTTTTTTGCGAGGCCGTTCGTGTCGAGTTTTGTTACAAGCACGGAAATACATTCCGGTTCGACCACGGTAATTTCCATAATCATTGGGTTTTGGTCGAAGGCGAAGTTGTTGTCGCTCATCGCCTGCTGGATCATTTGGATAAGCACGCGCTTCGTTTCGTCGTTGTGATCTTCGTCTCCGCTTAAACCGCCGATGTTAATGTTTTTTTCGTCCAAATCGGTTTTTGTGAGCAAAATTTTTATTTGCGATTCGTTAATTTTTATTATTTTCATGCCGCACCCTTAAATATTTTTTTCAATTATATCACCGATAAGGATCGTGTAAAGAAATTCGCGCCCGCATTGCAAATGACAAGCAAAAAAAATTTGCGCTTGCAAAATTTTATGATGCGTAAAAATTTTTCGGTTAGCCTGCATTTACTTATTTATTGACACAAATTTGTGAGCGGACTAAAATTGTTTTAAGAAGGGCAGTTTGATTTTTTGAAACAGGAGTGTTCGCTTAATGAAAATAAGTGACATAAAAAAGCAGGGGCAGGGCGATGCGGCGTACAGCGACGACATAGCCCGCAACGCGGCAAAGAGTTTGTTTGAAGAGCCTGCGGAAAAAAATACGGAGGGGCTTCCGGACGATTTCGTTAAGGGCTTTGACGACGCGGAAGATAAACCTGCGGCAGCCGCCGACGACGATGACGACGATTATTTTCCAAGCAGAAAAACCGCGCCGAGAGCGCCGGCAAGAAATTACGACAGTGCGGGAGCAAAAAGTTCGTCGCCGCCAAAAACATTAAGCAAGATGCTCGAAAGCGAAGAGGCGGAAAAAGAAAGGTCGAAACCAAAAAAAGCCGCCGAGTATGCCGACGACGACGAAGTTAAAGACTACGAAGAGGACATGGAAAAATTCAGGAAGCGGTACAAGGACGAATCTTACGTGCCTACCGCGAGAGACACGCTGCCGGAGCCGCGCCCAGAAAGGCCGTCGCCGCCGCGCGCCGGCGCGTCAAGAGAGGCCGGGCATGCGGTCCGGACACAAACGGGAAGCGGGCCCGATTCAATAAAACTTTCGCGTTTAATTGCGGTGGGCCTCGCACTTTTGTTTTTAATTTTTATGGTCGTGCTTGTAGTGAGGGTAAACACATTGTCAAAAGACTTGAAAGCAGCGCGCGAGCTGCTCGACGCCGCGCCCGCGGGCGACCAAAACGAATTGGCCATTAAAAACGAAAAAATCGCGGAGCTCGAAGATGAAATAGAAGATTTAAAAGAACGGCTCGCCGAATACGAAGACGAAGAAGAAGATCCGGAAGGCGAAACCGAAGACGACCCCGAAAACCCGCAGCCCACACAGCAGCCGACGCCGCAGCCTACTTCGCCGCCGTCGATGCCGAGCACGTACACGGTCGCGGACGGCGACACCCTTACCTCGATTGCGCGCAAAATGTATCCTAACGACACGAGCCCCGCCGCGATAAGCGCGAACATCGACCGGATTGTAGCGGCAAGCGAGTCGCTGCCAAACAGGGACGCCATCATACGCGCCGGCATGATTCTTAATATTCCGAGGCCTTAATAATTTTCGAGCGGAAATAAATAAAAGAGGAACATGAAAATGGATTTAACGGAACCGAAACTCGCCGAGCTAAGGCAAAGGGCAAAGGAACTCGGCATAACAAACGCGGTCAGGTACCGCAAGGCCGACCTTGCGGAAATAATTAAAAGCTACGAAGAAAAAGCGGCTTCCGCTTCGGCGGCGGAAGCCGCTTTAATTGCTGAAACAGCTGCGGAA
>WRDG01000322.1 GCA_009783525.1 Defluviitaleaceae bacterium
CCGCAACTGCGAATTTCAACATTGGAATCCATTCATAAGGAGCGCTGATCATGAAAAAATTTATTATCGTTCTTCTTGGCGCTGTTTTTCTTTTTTCTTCCGCATGCGGACCGAAGGAGAAGAACGAGGTTGCCGATCAGCCGGATATTGAGCCGATTTTTATCATACCAAACCGGCCGAATCCGCTCGAAACGGCGGAAAACTTGTCGTTGGAACTTGCCGTATTTGAAGACGATACCGTTTACTTGGCGATGCAGCGGATGGCGGAAATATTTGCCGGAATGTACCCGAACGTGACTCTCAACATAACCGTCATAGGAAAGAGGGACGATTACGCCGCGTTATTAAAAGAAAAAATGCTGACCGAAGGCTATGCGCCGGATCTGTTGCTTGCGCCGCCAAACGACGAGTTCATGTTTGACACAATTATATCGGAAAGGTTAACGGACATTTACAACCTTATGTATGATGATCCGAACTTTACGGAAGACGACTGGTTTATTAATGCAGTACACGCTTTTGCCATTGATGGAAAGCTGTACGTGTTCCCTATTCACGTCAGACCTTTGTTTTTTTCGATAAACGAACAGATGCAGGACGACGTGAAAGCGAATTTTAAGGAACGCACCCACATTTCGTTTTTTGAATTGCTTAACATATACAACCAAACGGATACGAAAGATTTTTATTTATATAACACCCAGTATGTCCTTGACCTTTTCCGTTACACTTTCGACCAATTTGTCGATAAAGGGACAAACCGTTATAACTTCACAGATCCGCAATTCATGAAGATACTCGAACCGATCAATCATTTTTATTCCGTTCATTATCAACATACAAGGGAAGCGGAGCAATGGAGCCATGTAAACGCTTTCGACGAAAAAGCCGACAGCGAGTTGTTCCTGTTCCAAAGGTCACCGTTTTCCGCCGTGCAGTACATCCTGCCGTTAACAAGGGGCAACCCAAGCTTTACAGGCATGGTACCCCTTGCGGACAGCAGCGGCAGGATCATATTGGATAATCAAACTGATCCGATCCGATTTTCAATTCATAAAGATTCCGCAAAAAAAGAATTGGCTTGGGAAGTGGTCAAATTTTTTGCGAGATTTGATTACCACGATTCGGTCATACAAAATTTTGGCGACCAGATTGATTATTTTCTACGCGCAAATAAAAGCTACATACCTGTATACAAACTCACGTTGGAATTTGTTTTTAAATACTATTTTAAAGAAGATTTTGCGGGGTCGGGTTTGGCGACTTACAACCAAAGATATTCGATTGCGGACGAAGAACGTGTCCCCTACCTTATGGATTTTTATGAAAAAATAATGGCCGGCGAAATGACATACATACCCGACCACTGGCAGCTTGGCTCATTATTCAACGGATTTTTGCCTTTTTATATGAGCTCCGAAGATTATGGCTTCATGGCTATAATGGGTTATGTCCTTGAAGAGGTGCAAAAGTTGTACGAAAACATGATTCTTTCCGACCCGGACCTCATTTGGGCAAAAGGGCTTGTAGAAAAAGCAGCAGATAACCCCGACAACGCCTGGATGTTTATGCCTCATATGCACTACCAAGATAAATGGCGAATGGAACGTTTAATGCATATGGAATTTATAAAAATGATTTATGATATCGGGTTTTTAAAGCTTCGTGTCGACGAACTCGGCGACATCGCCTATGTAAAGGCGAAGCTGACACAATATTCGTTTGACATCGGTATATCCTTTGACAACGAAAAACAAATATTTACATATTATACCGACGAAACCGAGCGGCTCACCCAACAACTGTGGAAAATATTTTTGGATTCGCTCTACAGCTTCGACTGGGGAACGATCATGAAAGATTTTGCCGAAATCGAAAGCGAGCTTGAACGGTACGAAGTATTCAACGAGTTTATGGCGCCGTATGTTAACGCCTTCCTTGACGCTTATACAGCGGAACACGGCGAGGAAGCGCTCATACCCATACCCGCTCCGGCAGAATTTTATAAGCATGTGCAAATATATGAACAAACTGCGCATAGTATATCTTCGTTAAGCGTTAATTTTACCAATACATTCGGAGACAGGCTAATGCCACAGACATGGGACAGTTTTTGGGAGTTGACGGACCATGATTTCGATTGGTTGTGGAAAAAATTACTTGGCACCGAAGATACAAAGCTGTGGGGTGATATTTTTACGGAAGGCCTTACGCCGTTCATCGAAAGTTTTTTGATCAATATGGGGTTGTAAAACATAAACGAATGATTAATTTGTAGGGACGGCCGCGCACAGGAACCGCAAGCGGTTCCTTCCTTCACGACCGTCCCGTCTAAAAAAGGAGCGTTACACATGAAAAAAATTATCGCATTTGCTCTTTGTCTATTAATGATTTTAACGGCTTGCGGCCGCGCCAAAACAACCGACAGCGACGGCAGCGACGGCTCCGTTATTCAAGGCAGGCCGAACCCGCTTGACTCGCCGTACAGCCAATCGCTGGAGCTTGCTGTATATAAAGATGAAACGACATATTTGGCAATTAAACGGATGGCGGATGTTTTTGCCGGAATGCATCCGAACGTAACATTAAATATAACAGTTATCGGCAGCAGGGACGATTATGCCATTTTGTTAAAGGAAAAAA
>WRDG01000323.1 GCA_009783525.1 Defluviitaleaceae bacterium
AAAGCGACACGGCGCTCGCCTCGCGCATCGTCGCTCTGTCCACGCTGTGCTGCATATTCACGATCCCGCTTATTTCGCTGCTGCTCAACGCTTAACACAATCCCATGTTTGAACAGCCGCAGCTTAACGCAAAAACAACAACATTTTTAGTAATTTGAAACGGCGCAACGGCAAACCAAATAGAAAGGCGCGGAAATATTCAAGCGAAGAATAAAAACCGCGAAAGGCAGCCACATGAACCCATATGTCATGTTCGATTTATCAGAGGATTGGTACAACGCCCGCTTTGGCGCAGATTTTTCAGAAAGCTTTTGGTCGGATCCGGTTAAGCGAACCGAAAGCTACCGCGAACTGCATTTTCAAACGGCAAAAAAATATCCGTCGCTCGGGCTGGGCAGCCTCGAGCCGGAGCCGTCGCCCCGCGCTTCGGACCAATACGGCCACCGGTTTATCCCAAAGATGTTCGGCTGCGAGATTAAGTACACCGCCAACCAAGCGCCCTCCTGCATCGCGCTCGACTACGACTTCGACATGCTCGCTTCGCTTGACATGCCGGATCTGCAGCGAAACGACGTGTATAAAAAAGGCTTGGATGATGCCGCCGTTTTAAAAGAAAAATACGGCTTCGTCCACAGTTGGATCAACACCGGCAGCCCGCTCAACGCCGCCGTCTCCACCTTCGGCGAAAGCTTTATTGCGGCGTGCGCGATCGAGCCGGAAATTGCGCAGCATGTGCTTATGGTTTTCGCAAAGACGTTCATCCGTATGCAGCATGAATTCGAAGACCTTATAAACCCGCCCAAGCGCGTCTACCGCGACGGCTACGGCATCGGAAACTGCCCCGCCATAATGTTTTCGCCGCAGCTTTACCGCGAAACGATACTGCCGGTAGACCTGTGGCTAAGGCAGCAGTTCAAAGGCTTCGGCATACACCACTGCGGCAAGATCGACAATTACGCAAAGCTGTATACGGCGCTTTCGCCCACCGGCTTAGACATCGGCGGCGGCAGCGACTACACGGTGCTGCGCAAATATTTCCCCGAAGTCCACTGCACATACATCGTCAACCCCGAACACTACGAGGGCAAAACAACGGAAGAAATCGACGCGCTTGTCCGCGGCATAGTTTCGGACGGCGGCCCTGTCGAACGCATCGTCTGCCTCCATACCTACGGGACCGGGCGCGACGCCACAGACCAAAACATAATCGACCTGCGGACGTCTCTTATAAGGCAGGGTTTTGCAAAAGACGAAAAATAATTATCGCAATAAATAAAAGAAAGGCGCGGTTTTTTTGCGGGCGGCGCAAATACCGCGACGGCATTAACAATGTTGACACAGGGTCAAACAATAGTTTTTGAGGGAGATTCGCTCACGAGCAGAGGCGCGCCGCCCAGCTACAAGACATGGCCGTATCTGCGTTTGATGAACTGGCACAATACATGGGCGACAAAATTCGAAGAGCTGCTTTTCGCATGGCGGCCCGACCTCCGCACAAAAACGGTAAACCTCGCCGCGGGAGGCTCGAACATAAAAAATATGCTCGAGAGGCTCGACACACTAATCATGCCGTGCAAACCCGACTGGATAGTTTTTACTGTCGGCAACAACGATCCGCATCAGGGCATTACAGCCGACGAGTTTGAAAAATGCTTCAATCAATATAAAAGCAAAACCGACGCAAAACTGGTTTTTATCGGCGGTTTTTGCGGCGACCCATTTTTTGACAGCGCCGCTCCGTATTACATGAAAATAAAAAAAGCGGCGGACGGAAACCGCCTGCATTATTTGGACGCCGGAACTCCGCTTGCCCAAAAGGCCGCGCTTTTAAAAGAATCGAGCGAGCTGCACACCGTTTTCGGAGACGGCGTACACTTAAACGAACTCGGCGCGTACATCGTCGCGGGTACGGTTTTAAAATTTTTCCGCGTTTTCGACGGCATATGAAAATTTTGCTTACGGTAGCTTACGACGGAACGCAGTATGCCGGTTGGCAGCGGCAAAAAAATGCGGTCACGGTGCAGCAGCGGCTCGAAGAATCTTTATGCGACCTGCTGCAGCAGTCTGTAAAGCTGATAGGCGCGAGCCGCACCGACGCGGGTGTACACGCGGAGGGTCAACGCGCAGCGTTCGATATCGAAGCGCTGCCGCTGCCCGTCGAAAAACTCCCGTTCGTTTTAAACAACAGCCTGCCGCAGGATATTGCCGTTATTGCGTCGGAAGTGCGTCCCGACGATTTCCATCCGCGTTTCGACGCGAAACAAAAAACCTACCGTTACACTATTTGCAACGCTGCGTACCCCGACCCGTTTTCGCGCCGTTACAGCGCGTATGTGCCCCAAAAAATAAATATAAGCGAAATGAAAAACGCCGCCCGGTTTTTTATCGGGCGGCATGATTTCGCTTCCTTTTGCGCCGCGGGCGGTTCTAACGTAACAACGGTCCGCCGCGTTATCGACTGCAGTTTACACGCCGAAAATAATATCGTCACGCTCACCGTAACCGGCGAAGCGTTTTTGTACAACATGGTGCGGATAATCGCGGGCACGCTTTTATACGTCGGGCTCGGCAAAATCGAATCGGAAAGCGTCGCGCAAATCATAAATTCCCGCGACAGATCGCGCGCGGGCGTCA
>WRDG01000324.1 GCA_009783525.1 Defluviitaleaceae bacterium
ATCGATATTAAATCCGGATCGTTGGTCATAAGGCCGTAGATTCCGTCCGGAAAAACGGTAAGCGCGAAAACCGCGGCAAAGCTTACAATTAAACTGAGCCTGTAGTTGATGCCCATGATGCGGTTTATTGTGTATTTATCGCCCTTGCCGTGGTATTGCGCAATCAAAACAGAACTGCCCGATTGCAAACCGAATATGACGAGCTGCTGCACGATAAAAACGGTATTTGCCAGCATCACGCCGGATAAATACCGTTCGTCCAAACTTCCCACCATGAATGCGTTGATCATGGCCGTGCCGTTGATCAATAAATTTTGCAAGACAACCGGCCAGGTCAAAATTAAGACCTTGCGGTAAAACGCTTTGTCTTTAGAAATAAATTCAAACATTCGGTTAACGTATCACAAAGGTTTTTATTTTACAACTTAGGGAATCCTTTACTAAACCTATTTAATAAACCAATACAAGGAGCGAAGCCATGATTTTCATGAACAACATCGTCAAACGTTTCGGAACGAACACAGTTTTATCTAACGTCACTTTCGAAGCAAAAGAAAAAGAAATTTTCGGTTTGATGGGACCGTCCGGTGCAGGTAAAACGACCATTATAAATATTTTAACGCATCAGTTGAAACCCGACAGCGGCGAATTTGACACGGGCGCCGAATTGCTCGAGACGGGTCTTATGCTTGACTCGGACGGCTTGTTCGTACGTTTAAGCTGCATCGACAACCTAAACGTTTTCGCAGAAATTTACGGTATACCGCGAAAAAAAACATTGTGTGCATTAAAAAGCGTCGGACTCGAAGAAGCGGCAAAAAAATCCGCTCTCGCTTTATCAAAAGGCATGAAGCAAAGGCTCGCACTGGCGCGAGCAATTTTGCATGAGCCAAAGACGCTGTTTCTCGACGAGCCGACAAGCGGGCTTGACCCTTCGACGGCACGCGGCATCCATAAACTCATAAAAGGATTGTGCGACAACGGCGCCACAGTTTTTTTGACGACGCACAACATGGACGAAGCGGTCAAGCTTTGCGATCATGTTGCGTTGCTGCATACGGGAAAAATAATAGAGCGGGGCGCACCGACAGAGATATGCGAGCGTTACGGCGCAGTTAAAGTCGTGCCTGATTTAGAAGCAGTGTTTATAAAACTGACGGGGGTTGAGCTCGAATGAGATGCGTTAAAGCTATTTTCGTTAAACAAGCGAAGGACATGTTAAAAAACCCGATGGTATTGGTAATGTTCATAATATTTCCGTTGGTGGCTTTTATTATGACGCAGTTGGTCGCACTGCAGGAAGACGACATCCCGAACAATATGTTCGTGACAATGATGGCGGCCGTTTTTTCCGGCATGGGTCTTATAAGTGCGGCTGCCGGTTACATAGCCGAAGACATCGAACGTAAAAGCTTGCGGTTCATGGTAATGGCAGGTGTAAAACCATTCCAATATCTTTGCGGCACGGGCGGATTTTTGCTTTTTGCCGGCACGGTCACATCCGTTTTATTTTCATTGATAGGCGATTTCACTTTTAACGAAACAATAAATTTTTTAATCGTTATGGTCGCGGGCACCGCCGCGTCGATCGTATTGGGGACGACCATCGGCATGATTTCAAAAAACCAGCAGGCGGCTACTTCCTTGGGAATGCCTATAGCGATGCTGCTCGGGTTCGCGCCTATGATCGCAAATTTTAACGAAACCGTAAAAAAAGCCGCGGCGATCATGTATACGCAGCAAATCAACGTCGTAGTAAACGACCTCGAAGCGGGTTTGTTAAAACCCTTGCTCGTGATAGCAATCAACATCGCGGTATTTGCCGTGCTGTTTGTTATTGTTTATAAGAAAAAAGGTTTGCAGGTTTAAAAATTTGATTTAATCACGGGTAAAATTATTTTGCTCCCGATCGATATTTTTTCACCGAAGCAAAATTTTACGGGCCGATAAAAAAAAGGACCGTTCGATACGAATGTATGATATTCGCCGTGTTCGCCGCAATAATCCGCGCCTTGCGATTTTATTTCACAAAGCGCTTTTTTTGTTACCGGCTGTCCCAAATATTCCGATGAAATTTTGCTTGTATCTATGATTGTAAAATGAGCTGTAAAGCCTCCGCTTAAAAACTCATCGACGACGTCTTCTCTGCTCATGCCGTATAACGGATGAACTGCGTCGAAACCCGCCTTAGCGCATCGATCCGCGCACCATTTTAAATGGTCTTCTATGTCGATGTCGCCGAACACGCAAGCATCGGCTCCCGCCGCTTTTGCGTCAAGCAAAAATTTTTCGAAATCTTCGTTGTAACTTTTGCTGTCCGTTTTAATCAACTTCATTTGCATGCCTGTAGCATCTGCTATGTCGTCTAACACATCAACCGGCACACCATGAAACCACGAGCGATTTTCATTTGCGTTGTATGTTGTAAACAGCGAAAGAGGTTCCATGCCCGACGCGATTGCTTTTTGGACAGCCAATGCGCTGTCTTTTCCGCAGCTGTATGATGCCACAAATCGTTTTTTCATTAAAACACCACATCACCATAAATATATTTAATTATATTTTGAAACGTGCCTTGTTTATATATTCGGGATTAAGTAATGATTTAACGGGTTTGCCGCTAAA
>WRDG01000325.1 GCA_009783525.1 Defluviitaleaceae bacterium
ATTCAATCGAAATGAGGCAAAACATGCCGAAGTCTTACACTGATGAAACAAAAGCGAAATTGATTGTGAAGCTTAAGGATATCCAAAATGAGTTGCCCGATTTTCTCGGGGAATTTTTTCGCGGAATTGCCGATCAAAATCAAATAAGAACACGCGTTGGGTACGCATATGATTTGCGTATTTTTTTTTGCTTTTTGTTTGAAGAATGTAAAAAAATAAATTGCTCGGACGTAAAAAATATTACGGTTAATGATTTGACGATGCTGACAGCGGACGACATTGAAGAATATTTAGAATACTTGACCTATTATGTAAAAAAAGATGACAAAAAAGCAAATTGCATCATGCAAAACGAAGCGCAGGGCAAATCGCGGAAATTGGCTGCAGTCAGGACGATGTTCAAATATTATTACCGAAAAGGGAAAATTCCCGCAGACCCGGCAGGTTTGGTCGGGTTTCCGAAACTTCATGAAAAAAATATTGTTTCATTGGAAACAGACGAAATGGCTAATCTTTTAGATTCCGTGGACAGCGGAGAAAATTTAAGCGAGAGGGAACAAAAATTCCATTCATTTACAAAATTGAGGGACGCCGCATTGTTTGCATTGCTGCTTGGGACAGGCATGCGCGTTTCAGAATGCGTCGGCGTCGACCTGCACCATATCGATTTTAAAACACATGCGGTAAAAGTCACGCGTAAAGGCGGCGACGAGTCTATTTTATATTTTAATGACGAAGTAGCCGAGGCTTTGGTTGAATACCTCGGTTTCAGAAAAAAAATAACGCCGCTCGCGGGACATGAAGCGGCATTGTTTTTATCCATGCAGCGCAGAAGAATAACGGACAGAGCCGTTCAAAATCTTGTAAAAAAGTACACCAAGCATGTCACGCCGTTAAAAACAATTACGCCGCATAAATTGCGCAGCACATTCGGAACACAGTTGTACCGTGAAACCGGTGATATTTATTTGGTAGCAAACGTATTGGGGCATGCCGACGTTAATACCACCCGTAAACATTACGCAAAAATGGACGACGATCGGCGGCGTAAAGCTGCGCGCTCCGTTCATTTAAGAAAGAATTAAAAGCATTTCGGTTTGGTCAGCTTAATTAATTTACGAAAGGGCAGTGACATGAGAGACGAAACTTTATGCCTGCATTCGGGCTATACGCCAAAAAACGGCGAACCTTGCGTGTTTCCGATTGTACAGAGCACAACATATAAGTTCGACAGCACATCGCAAATGGGAAACGCTTTTGACATGCCGGTCGTCCAGATTTACTCGCGTTTTACAAACCCGACAAACGAAGCAGTCGAAAGAAAAATTGCCGACCTCGAGTCGGGTGTTGCCGCAATGCTCACGACATCGGGGCAGGCTGCGACTCTGCTGTCGATTATGAACCTTTGCAACGCAGGGGATCATATAATTTGCGTCGCCGGAGTATACGGCGGAACGGTTAATTTATTTAAAACGACTTTGCCGAGATACGGCATCGATTGCACGTTTGTTGAAGCGGATGCAGACGAAGAGACGCTGCGAAAAATATTTTTGCCGAACAAAACAAAAGCTTTTTTTGGCGAAACCATAGCAAACCCGTCTTTAACGGTGCTCGACATAGAAAAATTTTCGCGGATTGCACATGAGCTGGGCGTGCCGTTAATAATCGACAATACATTTGCGACGCCTATATTATGCAAACCTTTTTTATTTGGTGCAGACATAGTAATCCATTCGACGTCAAAATATATGGACGGACACGCTTTGCAAGTGGGCGGCGTGATTGTCGACAGCGGACGTTTCGATTGGGCAAACGGAAATTTTCCGTCATTTACAAAACCTGACGAATCATATCACGGCATGGTTTATGTACGCGATTTTGGTAAAGCAGCTTATATTGCGAAAGCGAGGGCGCAGCTGATGCGCGATCTCGGCGTATATCCGTCCGCGCACTCCGCATTTTTATTGAATATCGGACTCGAAACATTGGCGTTACGCATGGAACGGTATTGTTACAACGCTTTGGCTGCTGCGGAATTTTTTAGTTCTTCTGACAAGGTTGTTTCCGTAAATTATCCGATGCTGCCCGGAAGCAAATATTACGAAACGGCGCTTAAATATGTTCCTAAAGGAGCGGGCGGCGTCGTTTCGGTTTCATTGCAAACCAGAGAAAAAGCCGCGGCTTTTTTAGACGCATTGAAACTTGCAAGACTTGAGGTTCATGTTGCGGATATACGCACATGCGTGCTGCATCCCGCGACATCGACGCACAGGCAGTTGTCCGACGACGGATTGAAAGCGGCCGGTGTTCATCCGGGTTTGGTTAGATTTTCGGTGGGGCTGGAACATATAGACGATATTATTGCGGATGCGGAGCAGGCGTTAAATGCGATTTGATAAAATTGTTTTTATTATGACGGATACCCAACGGTTTGACATGTGCGGCTGTTACCGCGATACCGGTTTGCAAACGCCGCACATCGACGCGTTGGCGGCAAGCGGAACCCGGTTCGAACGCGCTTACACGACGCAGCCGGTTTGTCAGCCGGCGCGCGCGGGAATATTCACCGGTCAATATCCGCATGCGGTGGGAAGCTGGTCCAATTCCATGGGCATTTCG
>WRDG01000326.1 GCA_009783525.1 Defluviitaleaceae bacterium
GCAACACGCCAAAACCAAGCGAAGACCTGCTGCCTTCAGTAAAAGCGGCCTTTAAAAAATCAAGAAGCTTTTGTCCAAAATGCGGCCGCAAGCTTCGCAGCCCCGAAGCGCAGTGCCTCAAATGCGGCAGCAAAAAACGTGTCATCAACAGATTGCTAAAATACTTGCGGCCGAAACGCACGCTGTTGGTAATCGGCCTCATCCTTTCTGTTTTTTCAACAATCCTCGCGCTTACGCCCCCTTACATGAATAAAATATTGCTTGACGACGTTTTGGTCGTACAAGAGCAAACCAGTCACGAAAATGCGGAACAAAATAATTTTTCATCTGACGAAACGGACGAACAGATAGCCGCGGCTGTACGCGACAAAAAGCTCGCCGATCTTTACGTGATTGTCGCGCTCCTTGCGGCTATTTTTTTGCTGCACAGGCTCATGAGTTCCGTACAGGGTTATTTATTCCGAATAGTGAGCAATACTTTTTCCAATGTGTTTAAAAAAGACGTTTTCGCCAAAGCTCAATACCTCGCCATGAATTTTTACGACAAAACAACGACCGGTTCTGTAATGAACCGCATCAGCGGAGACACTTCAAACATCCAGGGGTTTGTCATGCAGCTTGCGCGTGACGTTATCGTTCAATTATTTACAATGATCGGCATCATCGGTTTCATGTTCGTAATGGATTGGCGCCTCACTTTGATTTCTCTCACTCCTGTACCCGTTTTGGTTTTGCTTTCACGCCGCTACGGCCATTTAATCTGGCCAAAGTTTAGGCGTCTGTGGAGGCGCTCGGCATCGATATCCGGCACGATGACCGACAGCATACCCGGCATCCGCGTCATCAAAACATTTTCCGGCGAAGAACGCTCGATAAACAAATACGGGCAGCATATAGACGATTACCAAAAAGTCGATTTGGAAATAGCGCGGATTGCAGCCGTGTATCCGACCATGATCGGATTTTTGGTCAGCATCGGTTCGCTTGCTATTTGGCTTATCGGCGGGACATGGGTAATAGAAAGCAACGGTTTGCTTACGCTCGGCACGCTCGTTGCCTTTATCGCTTACACAGGCCAATTTTACGGACCCGTTAACTTCTTTTTGGGCCTTAACGAATCGTACAACAACACAATTGTTTCGATGGAAAAGGTAATGGAAATTTTGGACGCGGACCCCGAAAGCGACTACGGACACAGCAACAAGCTTAAACGAATCGAAGGCAAAATTGAATTTATAGACGTAAACTTTTCCTTCGACAGATCAAAAAAAGTAATAAACAATGCCTGTTTCGTAATCGAGCCTGGCGACGTGGTCGGAATCGTAGGCACTACCGGCGCGGGCAAGTCTACGCTTATTAATCTTCTTATGCGTTTTTACGAAGACTACGAAGGAGAAATTTTAATCGACGGCATAAACATCAAGGACATCGACATGTCATATTTCCGTTCGCAGATAGGGTATGTGCAGCAGGAGCCGATGATGTTCAGAGATACGGTGTACAACAACATAGCGTACGCAGACCCTACCGCGCATGTCGAGCAGGTTCTCGCGGCGGCGGAAATAGCTAACGCTCACCACTTTATCTCTAAATTCCCCGACGGTTACGACACATTTTTGGGCGAACGCGGCGTTGGTCTTTCGGGCGGCGAAAAGCAGCGCGTTTCGATTGCGCGCGCGGTATTGCGGAATCCGAGCATACTTATGTTTGACGAAGCTACTTCCGCCGTCGATTCGGAAACTGAAAAACTTATACAGGAAGCGATCGAGCAAATGATCGCAGGACGCACGACGCTCATGATCGCTCACAGATTGTCTACGCTGCGCAAGGCGAACAAAATCATCGTTGTAGACGGCGGCAATATAATCGAATTCGGCACGCCGGAAGAATTGATGGAAAAACAGGGAAAATATTACAAGCTGATCCAAATCCAAACGATGTCCGAACAAGTCACCAATATGAAACGCGAAGAAAGGTTTGAATAATCATGCCGAGATACATCGACGGGACAGAAATCAAATTAAAGATTCGCGACAGGATTTTTTTGGACGCCGAATTTTTCAACGGCGAATCATATGAAGCATTAGAACCTCACAGGCTTTTTCCCGTGAGCGGGCAAACGCGCTATGTTGCGCTTATGGACGCCGAGGGAAATTTGATCGGCATTATCAATAATATCGACGAGCTTATGCCCGAATCGAAAGATGCGATATCAAGCGCGCTAAGCGCTTATTATCTTATCCCCAAAATAAATAAAATAGTCGAGCGGACAAGCAAACAGGGCATCGACAAATGGACGGTCGAAACATCGCACGGAAAAACGTCGTTCGAGATTACGGATGTAATAAACTCAATTAAAAAGCTGTATGACGACCGCGTATTAATAAAAGACTCGTCCGACAACCGCTACGAAATATCCGACATTAATCAGTTGGACAAGCACAGCATGCGCTTGATAATGCCGGACATGTAATTAAAATTTTAACAGGAAGGAAATTAGGGTGAAAGATTAAGTTTGGCTGTAACCATAAGTGCAAAGCAAACAAGCCCATAACAAGCGGCAAAAAAAGAGAGCATCTATAGGTTAAGCGGGTTTTTCAATCACCCCTTGCGAAAC
>WRDG01000327.1 GCA_009783525.1 Defluviitaleaceae bacterium
CGTAAACGAAGCCATCAAAGACTGCGTGACAAACGAGCGCGTTATTACGCGCACGACGGTCGAGAGCTATGCGCGGCGGCATAATGTCTGCCCCGCAGAATTTCAGCTCGACGTGTCGCTGTTTGCCGACGCGGTCGTTTGCGACTACAACCATGTGTATGATCCGAAAGCGAAGCTTCAGCGTTTTTTTCAATTCGGCGGCGATTATATTTTATTAAATGACGAAGCTCACAATTTAATAGACCGCGCGCGTGAAATGTTTTCCGCCGGCCTTTACCGCGCAGATTTTTCGGCTTACCGCAAAAAAACCGACAAAAAGCATCCGTTAAAAAAAATAATTTCCAAATTAATAAAAACAATAAAAGAGACCTGCAGCTCCGAAGATAAAAATCCCTTTACTGTCAAAGAAAAACCCGAAAACCTTCTGTCCGTTATATTCGAGTTCGCGGAAGAAGCCGACATATATTTTCAATACAACCAAGATACGCCGCAGGACGACGAGCTTCTCACGCTGTATTTTAATTCGCTCGATTTTTTGCGCGTATCGGAGTTGTTCGACGACAGGTATGCGACATACATAGAGCCGGCAAACGGTTACATTAAATTATTTTGCCTCGACCCATCATATCTGCTCGCCGCCGAGCAAAAAAAATCGCGCGCGTGCGTTTTTTTTTCCGCGACGTTAACTCCGCTCGCTTATTTTAAAAATATACTGGGCGGCGGAACGGACGACTATACATTGAAGCTTGCCTCGCCGTTTCCCAGAGAAAATTTATGTTTGGTCGTAGACGACCGCGTGTCTACTAAATATAAAGACCGTTCGCGCACATACGGAACGGTCGCAGACAGACTGCATGATTTCGTTTCCGGAAAAAAGGCAATTATTTGGCTTTTTTCCCTTCGTACGCTTACCTTGCCGCGGTGCTCGATATTTTTGCAGAAAAGTATCAAAACATCCGCACTTTAGTCCAAGCACAGGAAATGGACGACGAAAACCGACAATCGTACTTAAATAATTTTTGCGAAACAAACGAAGATACGATGCTCGCGTTTGCCGTAATGGGCGGCGCGTTTTCGGAAGGGATCGATTTAAAAGGTGAAAGGTTGATAGGCGCGGCAATTGTCGGCGTTGGTCTGCCGCTTATATCCGAAGAAAGGAACGTTATTTCAAGTTACTATAATCGGTACAGCGACAACGGCTTCGCGTTCGCTTATCAATACCCCGGCATGAACAAGGTTTTGCAAGCAGCCGGACGCGTCATACGTTCCGAAACCGACAGAGGAGTCGTAATGCTGCTCGACACCCGTTACAACGAAGATTCATATAAAAATTTATTCCCGCCGGAATGGAACGGGTTCGCCCGCATCGGCGGCTGCGGGAGCGAAACGCTTGTTAATTATCTTCAAGCTTTTTGGGCGTAACGGATTATCAATGTTTCGACGCCCGCGACGTCGGAAATTTTGCCGGATTTTATATCCGCGTCCGTACGTTCGCAATCGGACAAGGCTGATATAAGCCGCTCGGCAGTAAAATTTTTTCCCTGCCTTATATATTCGTCAACCATAAACCCGCGCAAATTTAATTCTTCGGCAATTTTATAGGCCGGATATTTTTTTTCAACCATAGCCTTGCATTGCAATATCATTCTGAATTGACGGATGATCATCGCAAATATCATCATCGGCTTTTCGTGCGAATTAAGCATGTTTCGGTACATCAATACGGAAGCTTCGGCGTTGCCGCCGCCCACAGCCGCGACCAAATCGAAAATTTTTATTTCGAGGGCTACGCTGCAAACCGCGTTGATGTCTTCTGCGGTAATTTCGTTTCTGTTTGAAACAAACGCCGCGAGCTTATCCGCTTCCGAATACAGGTTATTCATGTTGCCGGAAACCAACCTGATAAATTTTGAAGCGTTTTGCGCGTTAATAAATTTATTTTTTTTCTTGAACACGTTGCCTATCCACGAAATCAATTCGTTTTCGCCCGGAGTTTCAAAAAAAACAACGCGGCCCGTCTCTACTGTTTTTTTATAGAGACGTCCGCGTTTTTCTACATCTTCTTCAATAAAAATTATTATTGCGCCTTCACTTATCCGCGGCAAAAATTCCGCCATTTTTTCGGAATCGTCTTTACGCCCCGAGGCGAAGAGCTGCGAATCGCGTACATATATCAATCTGTACGCGCTTAAAAACGGCGACGTTTGCGCCGCTGTAATTATTTCGTCTGCCGAAACGTCTTTGCCGTCAAACGAATCACGGTTCATGAGAGCCGCGCCGTCCGGCAAAAGTTTTTTTGTAAACTCGTTTGAATAATAATTAAGCAAATAGCGTTCGTCGCCGTACAGCAAATAAACCTTTTTGAATATATTCGTTTTAAAATCGTTTTTTAAATCAGTCATCAATCCTTTTTATACTGATGACATCTTCCTTGTACATCGGGGCGCCGGTGCTCGATGGCGGCCATTGAAAATTCTATGCATTCGCGCGCTTCTTCGGGAGTCATGCAGCCGACGGCGACCATATCTTGCTGCCGTATAGTGTTCCAAACGAACGTAAGCCCAACAAAAGGATTTAAATGTCCTGCGGCCATCGGCTTGATGGTGA
>WRDG01000328.1 GCA_009783525.1 Defluviitaleaceae bacterium
AAAAATAATATTTACGAATTTATCGACAGGAGCAACCGAATTGTTTTTGTAGTTGATTGCGAAAATTCGAACCCGTATAAATTATGCGCTACCATAAACGGGTTGGATGAAACATTTTTACAAAAAATTTCAAAAATTATTTTAATTGACGACGTCAACGCTGTGGCCGCATGGCAAACGCTCGGTTCGTTCATAAAAATTCCGATCGAATATGTTTTGGTAGAAAGGATTAAACAAAACAAATCGCTGGTCGATATTAAGCTGACCACTCAGGTATGCAAAGAGTTTTATGAAAACGACGTCGATTCGTTCATATTGGTTTCGAGCGACTCTGATTATTGGGGGCTTATATCATCGGTAACAAGAGCGAATTTTTTAGTGATGGTCGAATTTGAAAAAACCGGGCCGGACATTAAAAACGCCTTGATTTCTTCGGGAATATTTTTTTGCTACATAGACGATTTTTATTCGGGCGACAGCAATAAAATAATTATCGCGGCTCTTGTCAATGAATCGCACCGTTATTTGAATCAATACCTAAACATAAATCTGTATGAAATGATCGAATCGATTTGTTTGGCAACGCGAATTGATTTGTCTCAAACAGAAAAAAAAGATTTTTTTGAAAAATATATAAGGTCGCTGACAATCGAAATTAATAAAAACGGCGAGATGAACTTTCACATAAAAAAACCGCTGATGCGATAAAAAAACTCCGTATGGTTTATCCATACGGAGTTTTTTTTATCTGTTGATGTGCGAAAGCGCCGCTCCCACAGCCGTGGCGTATATCGCATTTTCCGGTATATGAAATCTTACAGGATGAAAAATATGAAACGTGTCGAATATTTTTTTTGCCTGCGGGATACGCGTTAGCGATCCCGTCAGGATTATGTCAAAAATGCTGCCGTTTTGCGCAGCGAATACCGCCATCATGCCAATGGTTTCGAATATCATATTTATGATGCCAAGCACTATGTCGGCGTTTGTTGCCGTATCTTTTAAGTTTCCGAAATTTGAAGCAGTGATCTCCGGAGGAAAATGCCCGACATTTTCTCGGCTTATGTCGCCGATGGACAAATCAACGTTATTGATGCAACCCATAGCGGCAAGCTCCGTTATTGTTTCGATGCTGCTTGCGCCGGCGAAACGGTTGCATAGGTTGAGCAATGTCCCTCCGCCTACTCCGCTGCCGCCCAAATGCGTAATAGAATTTTTTGTCGCTTGGATAAAAAATGTTCCCGTGCCCATGCTTACGATTATTGCTTCCGAATGTTTTACAAGCGCCAAACCGCCTAAGCCGATCGCGGTAAATTCATCGACGCGCTTTGTCGGCAAATCGTACATTTTATCTTGCACATAAGAAGCGCCTACTCCGGTTAAAACTATTTGTTCGATATCGCTTAAACGCAGTTGTTTTTCAGCGGTAAATTTGCCGAAGGCACCGTATACGGACGTCAGTTGGTCTGCCGCGTCAACCTGCATCATACCGATCGGTTCGCCGCCGATTGTATATCCCACAATTTTTGTCGTCGAACCGCCGATATCTATTCCGAGAACTACATGCATAAATTGTTAATGTCCTCCATGTGCAATAAACGGATCCCAACACTCTCGAGCTTGGCAAGCACCTCGCCCTGGTTTGCAAACCGTATGATGACTATCGCCGAATGGTTTGCCGTTTGGCCCGTAAACGCGTACATATATTTAATTGATGCGTTAGCCGTCCCTATTTTTCGAAGGACATTCGATAGTCCGCCCGGTCTGTGTTCGATCGCAACCGCGATAACATCTGTTTCTTTGACCGTAAACCCAAATTCTTTTAACACTGCTGCAGCTTCTTCTGTTTTGTCGACTATTATGCGGACGATGCCAAAATCTGTCGTGTCCGCTATCGAAAGCGCGTACATGTTTATACCGGCTTTTGAAATGCATTCGGTTACATCCGCCAGCCGGCCCGGCTTGTTTTCGATGAAAATGGAAAGTTGCTTAATGGACATTCAACACACCCCTATTCGTATTTACGCTTGTCAATAACCCTGTTTATTTTTGCCGTGCCGTCGTTGCGCGAAAGGCTTTTTGGTTCTACAAGTTTTATTTTACATGAAATGCCCAGTATGCTTTCCATTTTGCTTAGTAATTTTTTTTCGAGTATCTCCATTCCTTCTATGTCGTCTGAAAACATTTTTTCTGATACTTCAAGCTCGACAACCATGTGATCCAAATTTCCTATCCTATCCACGATAATTTGATAGTGGGGAGCGGTTTCGCCCGATTCGAGCAGCACGCCTTCTATTTGCGACGGGAAAACGTTTACGCCGCGGATGATGAGCATATCGTCCGTCCGTCCCGCAGGCTTTGTCATACGTATGTGCGTGCGTCCGCATTCGCATTTGTCCGCTATTAACGAGCAGATGTCTTTTGTTTTATATCGAATGAGCGGAATACCTTCTTTATTTATTGTTGTTATGACCAAATCGCCATAACATCCGCAATCCAATACGCTCCCGGTTATCGGGTCGGTTATTTCGGGGATGAAGCAGTCTTCCCATATGTGCAAGCCGTTTTGAAACCGGCAGTCCTGCGAAACT
>WRDG01000329.1 GCA_009783525.1 Defluviitaleaceae bacterium
TTCTAATAATTTTATTCCGTCATGTCAATTGGTGGCTTGGGTTTTTGCTCACCAGTTCGACTGCAAGCGCCATTTCTGTCGCTATTGTCGCTTGAAATTGAAAATCGAGTTTCTTTATGCTCGCAAACACGCCGCCTTTGTCGGATACAGTGTAGCTTGGCGGCATTTTGTTCATTATCAAGGCCAGAATGTCCATATAGCAATCGTCGCATTGGCATACATCATATTTAGGAAGCCATTCCGATACATATTTCCTGACGGTTTCCTCCATATGGTTGCGTAAAACCTTCATTTTTTTCGCTCCTTCGTTAATTTATTTTTATCCATTGGTGCGTCTGCGCCGAAACATAAGCCGATTCCATTACTTTTTGCACATATGCGCCTTCTTGAAACGACGGCGAAGCAGCCGTGTTTTTGTATACATTGTCGATAAAATTATACAGACTGTGGACATGACCGCGTATCCAACCGATGGAAAACTTCGGCCCGGGAAATAAACCGCCCGGTTTTTCAAACCGCTGCACGCATTCGATTTTCGTATAACCTTTGCTGCCACCCAACGGAGCTTCCGGTTCTTGATTATCATAATAGCAAAGCCAATTCGGTTCCATTAAATTGAACGAAACGGCGCCCTTGTCTCCGTGGATCTCGAAACGAAGCTCGTCGTTTGTACCTGTCGCTATTTTTGACGCTTCGATCGTGCCGATCGACCCGTCTTTCATGCGGACAGTCAATAAAGCCAAATCATCGGCGTTTATGTCAATCAAAATTCCGTTTTTGTCAGGTCTTTTACCGTACAGCACTCTTGTTTCGGCAATAACCGAATCATATTCGCCAAGCAGCCAGTACATGAGATCTATTACATGGCTTCCGAGGTCTAACAACACCCCGCCGCCGCCGAAATTTTTATCCTGTTTCCATCCGATCGGTTTGTTAGGGTTAATTGAGCCGGAATGTAAATAAACGGCTCTAAAACTTAATATTTTTCCGATCTTTTTTTCGTTTATTAATTGTTTGGCACGTAATGTAGCCGGAAGAAAACGGTATTGCAGAGCCATTTGGTTAATGCAATCTGCGTTTTTTACTGCGTTTAAAATCTCTTCCGCTTCGTCGAGATTAGCGGCAAGAGGCTTGTCGCAATAAATATGCTTGCCCGCTGAAACGGCGGCCAAAATACCTTCTTTATGAAAAATATTCGGGGTGCAAATATCAACAACGTCTATATCGGGGTCGTTAAATATTTCTAAAGGGTTTGTAGTTGCATATGCAAAACCCAACTCTTCTTTAGCGTTTGATGCCGTTTCTTCCACGGAATCGCACACGCCGCGCAAATTTATTCTAAAAGGCAGTCTGTCGTAATATATAGGCATCGTTTTATAGCCGTACGTATGGGTTTTACCCATAAAACCGAAACCGACAATGCCGACATTTATTGTTTTCATATTTCCGCCATTCGCGTCGCGAAAAAATATTGCATAAAAACGACCGCGATTTTCTACGTTAAATTTTTTTCCGGCTTATAAATCAATCATAATTTTTATAAATTTTTCTTTTTTTGATTCGATCATGTCGTAAACATCCTGTAACTCGCGCAGTTTGTATGTATGAGTGACAAGACCTTCGGTAGTGACGGTTTTTTTGCTCATCAAACCTATCATGTCAGTATAGTCGCCCGGTGTGTACATAGTCGTACCTGAAAGCCGTAATTCGTGCTGAACAAAATCAGGTAAGCTCGGAACATGATAATCCTTTTGCAAAACGCCTATCATAACAATTCGAGTACCTCTGCGCGCCATCTGCAAAATCTGTTCGAGCACCGCTCCTTTTTCGCCGACGCAATCAAAAAAAACGTCGATGTTTTTACTTCCGGTCAAACGGTTTATGCCGTCAAGCAAGGATTCGCAGCCGACATTTATCACGCCGTCGGCATGAAGCTTTTGTGCAGCTGCCAATCGGAAACCGTCTGTGTCCGCAACATATACACTGCCCGCGCCGAGCGCTTTTACGCATTGCAAACAAAAAAGCCCGATTGGGCCCGCGCCTACAATCAGCACACGGTCGCCGGGTATTATGTCGCCGCGTTTTGCTCCGTGATATGCCACGCACGCAGGCTCAAGCATCGCCGCGTCAGTAAGCGTCATTTCATCCGGAATGGGGATAACCATCGATTTAGGCATTGAAATGTATTCCGCGTGGGCGCCGTCCGCTTCAGCCCCGGTGCAGCGCAACTGTTCGCAAAAATTATAGATCCCGTTTTTGCAGCAGCCGCATTCGCCGCATACCAAATGCGGAATGACGGCTACACGCGAGCCTATTGCAATCCCGCCTGCGTTTTTTCCGGCTGCGGCAACCGTGCCCGAAAATTCGTGACCCATAACCACCGGATACGAAACATAAGGGTGGAGACCGTTGTATATGGTCAGATCGGAACCGCAAAATCCAACATGAGCTATTTTGATTAATACTTCGTCGTCCATGCAAATTGGTATGTCCGTATATCCGGCAACCAATCTGCGCGGCGCTTCTAAGATAAAGCGGAACATTTTCGGCATTATTTTTTTATGCTCCCCTGACAAAATCTATTTTCAAAA
>WRDG01000330.1 GCA_009783525.1 Defluviitaleaceae bacterium
AAATAAAAAATATCGGATTGACCAGAACGGCTACCGGGAGCCCGGCTATTAACTATACATTGACAAATATCCAATTGGATCCCGACAACATTGACGTTGTGGGAAACGAAGAAACATTGCTCGAATTGGACACAATATTAATTTCTGATATAAACATCGCAAACAGGAGCGATTCCTTCACGATGTCGTTTGATATCAGACAATATCTGCCCGAAGGAGTTTATTTGCGCAGAGGCGAATCATCAATAGTAGATGCGTTTATAACGATTGAAGAATTTGCTATTTATTCTTTCAGCATCCCGAGGCACCAAATCACACTTATCGGTCTTTTTCATTTGCCGTACCAAATTGTTGGCACGGATGCGCTTAATATCAGGCTGCGCGGACCTGAATCGGCTTTAAAAAACATCAATATATTGACTTTATATCCGCGTATCAACCTTTATGGTTATTCAGAGGGAGAACATTCGGTGCTGCTTTCGTTAACATTGCCGGCCAATGTAATTTTATTGGACGGGCCTGTTACGATCGACGTAGTTATCCTTCCGAATATAAACGATCACAATGAAGACGAAACAGAAAATTGATTATTAAACCGGAAACGGAAAAAATAAAAGGAGAATTTATCATGGCTGAATATGTTTTATCATGTGAAACAACGGCTGACATGCCTGCTTCGTTTTTTAAAGAACGTGGGATTCCGTATTCATGTTTCCATTTTACAATGGATGGAGCCGAGTATCCGGACGATATCGGCGAAACAATGTCATACGAAGAATTTTACAAACGCGTAGCGGGCGGAGCATTGCCGACAACTTCGCAAATAAACGCCGAGCAGTATACCGAAATGTTTGAAAAAAGTTTGCGGGAAGGCAAGGATGTCATCCATGTATGTTTGTCTTCGGGTATATCGAATACGTTAAACTCTGCGTTAATTTCAAAAGAAGAGTTAGCGCAAAAATATCCCGAAAGAAAAATATATATAGTCGATTCATACGGCGCATCTTCCGGTTTCGGTCTTTTGATGGAAATGGCTGCGGACAAAAGGGACAGCGGTTTTTCTGTCGACGAACTCCATGAGTGGCTCGAAGAAAATAAAACATGCATACAGCACTGGTTTTTTACGAGTGATTTGTCCCATTTAAAACGCGGCGGACGTATATCTACCACCGCGGCTGTGTTCGGTACATTATTAAATATCTGCCCGTTGTTAAGCGTAAATTTTGACGGACATTTGGTAGCGCGCAAAAAAATACGCGGCCGTAAACAAGTAATATTAGAAATGGTCCGCATAATGGCCGAACGAGCAGAAAACGGCGCAGCATATTCGGGCAAGTGCATTATTTCAAATTCCGCATGCCCCGATGATGCAAAAGCTTTGGCGGATCAAATCGAATTAAAATTTCCAAATCTTAAGGGAAAAATTATGATCAATCCAATAGGCGCCGTTATCGGTTCGCATACGGGTCCGGGCACGGTCGCTCTGTTTTATTACGGAGACAAACGTATAGATTGATGTTTAATGACAACCGGATAATACCTGTCATTATAATTTCAGACGAAAAAAAAGCCGTCCCTTTGGCAAAAGCCATTTGGGACGGCGGTTTGTCGTGCATGGAAATTACACTTAGAACCAAACAAGCGGCAGATTGCATCAAAGCAATAAGAATCGGTTTCCCGTCGATGCATGTATATGCGGGAACCGTTTTAACGGTAAACCAAGTTGACGAGGTTGTCGGAGCGGGAGCGGAATGCGTAGTCACTCCGGGGCTTAATCAATTGGTTGTAAGCAAATGCCGCGAAAAAAAAATCCCGGTCGTGCCGGGCTGTTGTACGCCTACTGAAATTGAACAAGCGCTTTCGCTGGGGATCGATATAATAAAATTTTTTCCCGCTGAAGCCGCCGGCGGCTGCAAAATGATAAGAGCGTTGTCTGCTCCGTACGGAAACGTTAGGTTCGTGCCGACAGGAGGCATTGATATAAGCAACGTAAACAATTATTTGACTATAAAATCCGTGCTGGCATGCGGAGGCAGTTGGATGGCTCCCGACGAATGGATAAAAAACGGCCAATTTGAAAATGTGTACAACTCCGTAAAAGAAACGCTGACGTTAATCAATCAAAATTAACTTGTGCAGCGCTCTCGTACACATTAAATAAAAAGTGCGGAGATTTTTTTCGCCGCGCAAATATTTTTCGCCGTATTCCGGGATAATGACCGCATCAAATTCGAGGCCTTTCGCATAGGGAGCGGACATTAAAACAATTCCGGGTTTAAATTCGTCGTTGGCGTTGATAATAAAATTTATGTCTTCCTCATATTTTTTTAGGCCCGCGTAAAATTCGCGGGCTTTTTTATTGCTGAACATTAATATGCCGATTGTGTTAAATTTATTTTTATTGATTGCAATTATCGATGCGGCCGCTTTTATTTTGTCTTCGGCAATTATTATTTCCGGAGCGTCTCCGTTTCGGCAATAATAATCGGCTTCATTATATTTGCCTATCAGCTCGGCGTTGAAGCGATTAATCTCCGTTGTCGAACGGTAACTTTTCGTCAGCTCCATTATATTTACCGGCCGGTATATT
>WRDG01000331.1 GCA_009783525.1 Defluviitaleaceae bacterium
ATCCGCATGGATGGAGAGACGCAGCGGGTAGACCTGCTTGTCTAGTATTATTCTGCCGTTTCCGTCCACCATCGGTACCGCCCCCAAAAATTGCGGGTTGCCCCTCGAAAACGGCAGTATATATTGTATTGCCGAAAAAGGAGACTTTTGGAAAACGAAGTTTTTGGCGTCGGCCCTGTCATCCATGGCGTTAACATGACGCATTATTTCGGCGGGTCGGCTTTGGACGTTCGTTAAAAAGAATTTTTCGATCAAATCGAACATTTGCAAAAACAACGGGTCGGTAAAGTCGTACGCATCGGTATACTCGTTGAAAAACATGTTGAACGTAAACCAAAAAACATCATTTATCGACTGGTTGTTGTACAGCATGAGATCCGATGTGTCCGCTTGGTTGTATACGTCGAGCAGTTCGAAAAACGCAATGTTGCTGCGGTCTTTAAAATTAGAAGTCAAATCGTCAGAAATCGTATTATTGATTGAAAATAAAACGGGTTTGACGTTGAGCGGGAATTCGTACAGTTTTCCGTCCGACGCAAAAGCGTGCAATGCGTTCATAAACCAGTCGCCTTCGTCAAAGAACGGGTCTTCGTAAAGAAGTCCGTATAAATCTGTTAATCTGCTTATAACAGTCGGGTCAAGCATAAATTCGTCGTTCGGCGGCGCTGCAATGAGGTCGGGCGCGTAGCCTTCTGTCAAAATCATCGTTTTTAGAGTTTCCGCGTAATTGGAACCATTGCTAACCGCAGTGACGTTAACCGTTATGTTAGGGTATTTTTCCGTAAACATCGCAGCCATTTGGCTTACAGCCAAAAAAATGCTTTCATCTTCGAACACGGCAATTTCAAGCGAATAGTCGCCAGGCAGGTCGAGCGGATTGGGCCTGGCTTGTATAACAGAACCGATATTGTCGTCGTTGCCTACACTTTTTTTGTCGTTGGGCCCGCAAGCGGCGGAAAAAAGAAAAACAGTGCAAAGAGAAATGGCAATAATTTTTTTCATGTCAACACTCCTTTAAAGTCGAACCTTTAATGCAAACAGACGGCCGTGAACGGCCGTCCCTGCGAAATAAATTTACAATTGTGTATTACAATCCCAAATTAATCAAAAACGTTTCGATGTACGGCGACAAAAAATCCGTAAACAATTCATGCATTACGCTTTCGTTTAAATACAGGGTTTCCCACAACCAACCGAAATCATGGTCGGTCAGTTCCCAAAAGCTGTCCCATGTCTTTTGCGTGAGCCTGTCACCAAACGAGTTGGTAAATATGACGGTAAACGTCGTATTGCCATACCTTGCAGCATAAACGTACCATTCAGCCGGCGGAGGAATAAGCGCCTCCGCGCCGTGTTCCGCCACATATGCGTCGATGAATGAGTTGACATGCGGAGACAAAAGTTCATTGAACGCTTCGTACAATTCAAGCACGCTTTCTATTTTTGCAAGCTCTTCCCAATGTGAATCCCAATTTTTGTACGAGTTTACGAACTCGTTCCATATATTTTGGGTAAGCCGTTCTGTTTCGTCGGTATAAAATGTGCTGATGTATGTATCATAGTCCAAGCTCACGCTTATATTGAAAGAATACGGAGTAAGCCTTGCCCAAACGTAAACGCTGTCGCCGTATGTATCAAGCTGTGATTTTAACAGGGCAATCTCGAAAATCATTTTTGAAAATTCCATTTGCATCAAAAATTCCATGCGGTATCTGTCTTGGTTGATGTACATGGGCGAAAACATCCATGCATAATCCGGATCCTCCCTCGCATTATTTACAAGACTCTTTCCCCAAACCAACTCAAGGTCAGACAATATATAGCTTTCGTAAATCTTTTGCACTTCTTCAAGCATATACTCCATTATCGCCGAGCCGCCGTAATACTCCGCATTTGCTAAAAAACCAAAGAATCCCTGATGCAGCGCGCCCAATTGCCAGCGATCGGGTATGTACACCATTTCGTTTACCATATGTTTTTCGTAAAACTCCATCAAATAAGCGACGCGCTCGTCGTCCGTAATGGAATACCGCTGGTTGTATGTCGCAAGGCCCGAAACGGTAAAATCGCGGTCGAAATAATAATCCAATAAAAATTCGAGCGTGGGTTTATACACAGGCATATAATTTTTATTCGCCGATGAAAAATAATTGAGCTGGTCGCCGGAATCTTTCGATACAGAATCATAATATGCAGGCCCGGCAAAAAATTTTATCAACTCCCAAGCAAGTTCTTTTTTTTCCGAATCTTTGCTTATCGAAAAACGTATAGGGTTGTACTGGCTGTCCAATAAAATTTTGCCGCCGCCGTCCGTAAGGGGAACCATGCCCGTAAAGCTCGGGTTACCCCTTGTCAACGGCATTATGTGCTGAACGGCCGAAAACGGCGACTTTTGGAAAAGGAACATTTCGCTTTCGTTTTTATCGGCGAATGCATTTACATGGCCATAATGTTCAGGCGACCGGGTTTGCTGATAGTGGACCAAATAAAAATGTTTGACCAAATCCAAAAACTGTATGTAAAGCGGATCCGTAAAAACATATTTGCCGTCTTCTTCGTTGAAAAAAAAATCGAAGGTGTACCGAA
>WRDG01000332.1 GCA_009783525.1 Defluviitaleaceae bacterium
ATGACGAACGGCCGGCGAAAACTGAGCCCGTGTTCGTGGGTAACCCAAATTTGCCCTATGGGAACGTCGGCCCATTCCAACCAGCCTTCCCCGCACCAGGTATCTTTTGTTTGCCGGCCCATCGTAAACACATCACCGCGCCAAAGCTCACCCGCGAATGTATTGAGCTTGCTTATTCCAATCGGCAAATTTCCTGTGTTCGAAACGGTGAGCCATCTTTCCGCTGCAGGCGTGCCGTCTAAACGGGTATGCACGGTCAGTTCAACCGATTGTTCCAAACTCTGCATTCGAACGGCGAATTGTTTTATTGAATTGCCCTTTGCGGATGTTTCTTTTGCTTCGGCAAACTCCCAGCGCGTTAGCGGCATATTATTAACCGTTATTTCAAAAGACTCCGACCAAAGCATTTCCCAAGGCTGGTTAACGCGGGCGTCTGGCGACCAAAATCGCGTTAATAAATTTTCCTCTTCGAATGTTTCGAGCCAAACCAATCCGCCGGACGAGTAGCGTACTCCGAATGGATTTTTTGTTGCGGTAAATGCCGTATACATTTTACAGCCTCCAAAATTATTTTTTTGCCGCTTCGAGAATTGATTGTACCAAATGACCTTCGCGCATCGGTCCGGTGATGTCTGTGCCTTCCATCGCCGCCGGCAAAAACCAAATGACGCCCATTTGATTGTAGTCTGAACCGAACATTTTATGCCCGTCAAGAGCATGGACAATATGCGTCATGTCCCAACCCAACCCTTGCTTTATAATTAAGTTCCGCCAGGTATTTTCAGCCAACTCATAACCGCGCTCTTTAAACCCGCCGTACATGCATGTCATTGCAAAAATAATCGTGTTTTGCGCGAATATTGAATATTTGCCGTAATTGTCCGCGTCATCATGAATATATTCACCGTCGGCCCGCGCGTAATTAAGAGCGCCGTAACCGTTCGCAAGCTTTACGTTAGAATTCCAAATAGTTTCGATCGCCGTCTTCGCATGCGCTGAGTCGAAAATATCATCGCCAATCCCCAAATGCATGTTGGTAAACAATCCGTCTAATTGATATGCCATTACATCGTCGTTTTTTCGGTTTGTGTCTTCGTCATACCATGTTAAATAATGCGTGCCGCACCAAAGTTTTTCGTGCAGTATTATTTTCGCTTCTTCGAACTCACGGCGGCAATTAGCGGCATAGTCAACGTCGCCCATTTTTAGCGCCATCCGCTCGACAATCAAAAGCTCGGAAAGATGCAGCCCTGCAATATGCGTGCAGTACCCATAAAACTTACTGTGTTCGAACCATTCGCTGCCGCCTGCGTCCGCGATACACAACCAGCCTTTTTTTGCCAGCCGCGACGTAAAATCGTGGCTCTTTTTTATCGACTCATAAAATTCTTGCAAAACGCCGTCATCGTTTGTCACCATCCATAAACGGCAGACCATCATGATATATGTCGAGCCGTTTAACGACATTTGCCACGTGTATTCATTGAAAACAAGATTCGGCAAATCGCCTATTTTGCCGAGCGCAAACGTGACCTCTCCGTCTTTGCGCTGCGCCGCCTTGTACGCCCGCATCATTTGCCTGAACAAGTCTGGAAAAAAATACGTCAGCGCCATCGTCCCGATCCAATCGTTGCCGTTGCAG
This sequence comes from Defluviitaleaceae bacterium, assembly GCA_009783525.1. Classification (GTDB taxonomy): domain Bacteria; phylum Bacillota; class Clostridia; order Lachnospirales; family WQUN01; genus WRDG01. The sequence continues at coordinate 1,643 of WRDG01000332.1, forward strand.
CATGTATGAGGACAGTCGCGTGATGATTCGAAATACACAAACGCCCCGTGCGGAAACGACCAATCGCCGAGCGGATACTTAGGTTGAAACCAATATCCTTCTTCGGTGAGCAAGCAAAAAATATTCAAAAGCGAATCCCGCAGCCAATGCGGCAAATTTTTGTAAGTAAGCAACGCTTCCTGCCAAGCGAATATTCTACGCTGCAAATTTTCGCGGTCGTTTCCCATACGACGCATTACATCGAGCGAGCTGTCGTACCGTGATGCGTACATTTGTTTCAAATGGTGCTGGGCGCCGTATGCGGCTTCGGGCGTCCATTCGATTTCGCAATTATTGGATGTTTTGTCCCTCGGGGCATGCGTAGCCGACTCGAAGACCGGCGCATACCATGTCAAAACAAACGTAATTATTTTTTCGCCGCCGCTTTCAAGTCTAAACGGAACGCTGACGGCCGCCGACGGGTCTTTATACAAACGCGTACCGTTACGTTCGATAAAAATTTCGTCCTGCGGCGATCCGCCGGTCAAAAGCTGACGCCAATGGCAGGGCTTTGCAAAATGACCTCTGCCGTATCCGTATTCGGGCTTTTCGTTTATTGCAAATCCCGTGCCGGTTTTAACATTGTCATGATTTTCGTCATATACGCCCAAAAAATAATTTACGCCGCCTTCAGAGCATACGAACATCCCTGTTGCGCTCTCCGTTATTTTTGTTTTGGTAAAAAAAGCGCCGCGCGCCTCCTGATGATTGGGCCCCGCAAAATTCATTGCGAAATGTCCCGATAAAATTTTATCGGACTCGTTTCGCAAATGGATTTCGAAAACAGCGGCGGGAATATTTGTCTTTGCGCTGTCGCCGGGAATAAAACTTGACCAGGCTCGAACACCTGCATTAATCGGTGCATCAAACGTGTACTCCGCGTCTGCTGCCGGATAATGTCCGTA
>WRDG01000333.1 GCA_009783525.1 Defluviitaleaceae bacterium
CTTATCCCAATTAAAGCAACCAAATGCAATAGACCCATGCACATATATTCCAATTAAATTTTTGCCTAATAATTTATTATACTTTTCAGATATATCTTCCATCAAATTTCTAAAATCTTTCATATAATTTCTCCTTTTTATTGTAAATAGTCTATTACATAATTTTATTTGCTTAGTTAAAAAATCTTATCACAATTTTGAAGGCTTGTCCTTAATGGGGCGTATGTCCTCCGGTTTGCCCCGCAGAACGTTTTCTTAACTGTAATGTTTATTTTGCGGACATTTTTTTGCAAATTTCAAAAACCTATTAAAATCGAACGCCGTTTTATGTATAATACATATCGTTTCAAAATAATTTTAGGGGGTGACCGCATGATTTATTAATCCAATTTGCCCGGCTTGCAAAGCTCAGAAGCTCCGCAAGAATTTTTTTCTTAAACATTAGGCTCGTGATTTCAGGGGGCTTTGTTTTTGTCGGAATTGGATTAATTTGCATATATTACTCCGGCTCTTAAATATCGCAATTTCGTACGGCTATTTTCGCGCCGCACTTCGTCAGCTCAACGCACAGAAACACCTTCGGTGTTTCTTCCTTCTTGCGTACTGCTTGAGTACGCTTACGCTTAGCTTCCTTGTTCGGCACAAAAATATCGCGTACGTCTCTTGCTATATTTAAGTGCCGGAGTAATAATATACAAAAAAAATTTGTGAGCTTATCGTGAACGATTCAAACGAAAAAAAAATAAATCGCATCAACGAATTGTCCGCGCTGCTTCGCGACGCGGAACGATCCTATTTTCAAGACGACCGCGAACTCATGACAGACAGAGAATACGACGCGTTGTATGAAGAGCTCGCCGCGCTTGAAAAAGAAACGGGTATCGTAATGTCCGGCAGCCCGACGAACCGCGTTGGTTTCGACACGGTTGACGGGTTAAACAAAGTAACGCACGAAACTCCGATGCTCTCGCTCGACAAAACAAAAGAAAAGCAAAAGCTCGTTTCGTTTTTAAACGGAAGGCAAGGTTTATTGTCTTGGAAAATGGACGGCTTAACTGTCATATTGAAATATAAAAGCGGAAAGCTTGTTCAAGCGGTGACACGCGGCAACGGATTAGTCGGAGAAGACATCACGCACAACGCGCGGGTTTTTGAAAACATTCCGGCAGAAATACCGTTTAAAGGAAATTTTTTTGTAAGAGGCGAAGCCGTGATAAGTTATGCGGATTTCGAAAAAATAAACGAAAGAATAGACGGAGAAAAATATAAAAACCCGCGGAACTTATGCAGCGGGACCGTGAGGCAGTTAAGCAGCACAACGGCGGCGGGCAGGCATGTTCGTTTTTACGCATTCGGGTTGATCGGCACGGGCTTGCAAGAAGAAAAAATTAGCAAAAGCAAAGCCGCCCGATTGGAATGGCTGAGGCGGCAGGGTTTTGAAGTGACGGAGTTTGTTCGCGTCGATTCGAATACGGTGGCTAACGAAGCGGATAACTTTAAACGGAAGATAAGCGGCGTCGGTATAGCGATGGATGGGCTGGTTCTTACATACGACGACATGGAGTACAGCATATCTTTGGGGACTACGTCAAAATTTCCGCGCGATTCATTGGCTTTTAAGTGGGCGGACGAATTGGCGGAAACAGAGTTTATTGACATTGAATGGAATACATCGCGGACCGGTTTAATCAACCCGATCGCAATATTTATGCCGGTCGAAATAGAAGGCACGACGGTAAATAAAGCGAGCCTGCACAATGTTAGCATCGTTAAGTCATTAAATTTGTGCGCCGGCGACCGGATCACAGTTTACAAGGCAAACATGATTATCCCGCAAGTAGCGGATAATTTAACGCGAAGCGGAAACGAAACAATAATTCCCTGCGACTGCTCCGTTTGCAAAAGCCCGACCGAAACAATAAATCAAAACGACAGCGAATTTCTTTACTGCACAAATCCAAACTGCAGGGCCCGGCGGGTGATGTCGTTCGTTCATTTCGTTTCAAGGGACGCTTTAAATATAGAAGGTCTGTCTGAACAAACCTTGGAAAAATTTTACGACCAAAAATTGATCGACAACTACACAGATATTTTGGAATTAAAAAATCATGAAGACGTTATCAGTAAAATGAAAAGCTTCGGAAAAAAATCATGCGGCAATTTGATGATGTCTATAGAAAAAGCAAAAAACGCGGCTCTGCCGAATTTTATTTACGCGCTCGGCATAAAGCATGTAGGGCTTGCCAACGCAAAACTGTTGTGCGGTTTTTTTAACGGCGACACCGAAAAAATAATTGAAGCCGCAATAAATGAAAACGGCGAAGACATATTGATGCAAATAAAAGGGTTTGGCGCGGCAATTTCAAGCAGCTTAGCGTCTTATTTTTCAAACAGCGAAAACCTCGCGCTTTTCCGCAAGGCTATGGCAGTTTTACAAATAAAAGAAACCGAAAAAAACGAAAGCCTGCCGTTAGAAAATTTAACTTTTGTTATAACCGGGGAAACGTCGAAGTTTGACAACAGGAAGCAATTGCAAGACTTTATCGAAAAACACGGAGGCAAATGCACCGGTAGCGTCACA
>WRDG01000334.1 GCA_009783525.1 Defluviitaleaceae bacterium
CGTTTGAGCTTTCCTATCTTAAACCCGAACATCAAGATTATATTGCCGTTTCAATCGAGGGCAATGACGCAACCCCCTCTTTGTCGCAGGTACAGCGCATGAGGAAACTTGATAAAACTAACGAATTAAAACCCGATGTGATTGACGGGATTTTAATGGAAGAAAAAAAGGAGGCTGACAAAGTGATTATATCCAGTACAGAGCTTGCTCAATATTTCGGAAAGACCGCAACCCCCCGCGATATGAAAGACAAGATAATGGAATTGCTTGAAAAAGATTTTAAGTTAAATCAAAAAGCACTTCCCGCGCCGGAAAAGAAATCAACCGAAAAGGAAAAATAAAGACTTCGGGCCAACTTGACCCGAAGTGTCGGGGCTTTGCCCCCGTAATAACAAAGGATTTTATATATTCCCCGCCGCCGCTTATTTCATAGCGCAGACGGGAAAGGCTGTCAAGGGTTTTAACCGCCAAAGGCGGCGCAACGCGCCCTTGACTGACTTTTCCGCTCTGTGCTTTCTTTTGCGGCGCGGCGGGGTATATATTCCTTGTTGCCGCTCCCGCCCATGAGTGGGCGGGCGGGGGGTGGGTTGATAACTATACAAATTTAACGGAGGTGCGAAACTGGAAACAAAAAGATTTATCGTGCATGACTTCATTGCCGGAAACCCTGTATTGATTGACTGTGCAAGAAAAACCATGACATTTTTCGATCAAAACATTTACGGACAAATATACAATCTCAATGATGCGAAATGTCATAAAATCAGCCCGTCTTTGATAAGCGGACTTATAAAAAGGACGGGTAACTCAAATTACGGCATAGCAAACTCAAAAGCGGTTGACGGGTATATCTACAACTATTTAATGACCCCGGAGCAACAGGCGCAATGCCGCCGAACACCGCACATTTTCAAGTGGGATGAAAAAATCGCAAATACAGACGATTACTACACAGCCATAAAAACAATGTGCGAATGGGCCTATGAACAAGGTTATCCGAATCATAACGGCGATAAAGAAATGAAACGCGGCGAAATGTTGAAATACAGCGAGGATTTTTTAACAGGACAGCAAGAGGAGCCGCCCGTTAAAAAAATCTATGTAGCTCATAATGTAAAAGACCCCCATAAAATCACGCATGATTGGGGCGACAGATAAAAGGAGGAAAAATGAAATACACATTTAATTTTACGGAAATCAATTACGGCAGTATTGAAATTGAATCCGATCATAAGCCCGACAATGGCGAAGTGACTGACGCTATTATGAACGGCGGCGCATTTTACAAAAATACGGATTATGTTGATATTCGCATGATTGAATCCGAACGAAAAAATAATCAGTCAAAACGGAAAAGCCGTGGCGACAGATAAGGAGGTAAGCCATGCCGAAAACAGGCACAACAACCGCGCCTATTGTAGAAAATGAGGCGGTCATAGAGCTTTTAGGCATATTGAAAGCCAATCAATCGCCGTCATTAAATGATTTTAACGCTATTCTCGGCCATATTATCGGAATGGAAATGCAACTTGACGCGGCGGTAAAAGAGCTTGCGGCCATGCGGCTCGATCTTGCCGAAGCTGAAAAGCACAATCACCCGATAAAAAACGCTATGCAAAAGGCGGTTATCGTCATGCAAGCGCAGGTTTTGGATTTGCGGGAAAAGTTAGGCGAATTGAAAGCCGCCTTTATTGACGGCTGTAAAAATGCCGTTGCCGCTTTTAAGGAAAAAGGAATAACCGCGCTTGATAATATCATGCGGTTTTTCAAAATCAAGCCTATTCTTGAAGCCATACACACGGGCGCGAATAAATCCGCGCAAGCCGCAGACCGGGCCGTTGCAAATATTGAGGCGGCAAGCAAACGGTATCACGAAGCCGAAATGCACATAAAAAACGCGGGGCGGGCTTTGTCCGGCAAGGAAGCCGTACAGGAGCCGAAGCCGCCCGGCGTGATAGCAAAGGTTTTTTCTGCTCCGTTCCGCGCAACACGCTTTTGTTTCGCGGGTATTCGCAATAATGCGGTTGCGGCGGTCGGTAAGCTCAAAAGGTTAGAGGAACGGGCGGCAGAGAAAAAGACATCCATTTATAAGGATATGGAAAAACACAACGAACAGATAGCGCGGGAGGAACGGAAAACTCCCACGCGGGCGCGTACCGCTAACGAAATATAGGAACTTCGGGCCATGTTGGCCCGAAGTGGAAAGGAGGCTCCTATTGTCACGATAATTATTTACCGTTGCGAAAAATGCAAGCGTGATTTTAACAACATCGCGGACGCGAAAAAATGCGAAAAAAGTCACTTGAAAATTAAAGAAGCGCATATCAAAAGTTTTGGTTACGGGATATATCCCCATCCCTATGAGATTGAAATTACTTTTAACAACGGCGACAAAATAATTTATGTGGCTGAATATTTACGGGGATAGGAAAGGAGGTTTTTGATTGCTTGAAGATGTGTTTGTCAATAAAAAAGTGCAGCGTTTGGCGTTGAAAAAGTGCAGCACCGGCACCAACACCAAGATTGCTTAAAATATTTTGTTTTCAATAGAGCGCCAAGTGCTGCATTTTGCGCTGCC
>WRDG01000335.1 GCA_009783525.1 Defluviitaleaceae bacterium
ACGACTACCGTTTTTACGCGGCGCTCATTTCGTTTACCATAAACTACGCCTGCTATTTCAGCGAAATATACAGAGGCGGGATAGAAAGCATTTCGCGGAGCCAGTTTGAAGCCGGTCAGGTATTGGGCATGACCAAGCTCCAAATATTCTTCCGCGTTATTTTTTTGCAGGTAATCAAACGCATAATGGCTTCGACGGCAAACGAAATAATAACGCTCGTAAAAGACACCGCGCTCGCGCGAGTCATCATGGTCGTCGAAATTATCCGCGAAGCCGAATTTATAATGGCGACCGGCCAATACTGGCCCCTGTTTTACACCGGCGTCTTTTACCTCACCTTCGTAGGCATCCTGACCCTGCTGTTCAACTACGCCGAAAAACGGCTGGATTATTTTAAGGCGTGAGATGGGAAAAACAAAACTTGAAATAAAAACTATAAGTGACGCTCTTTATTGGACATATGCAAATTTAGCAATGGCACATTATGCCGTAACAAACGATTTACAAAAATACAACCGAACCGCTTATATAATACGCGCGAGACTATTTGCGGGCTTAAAAAAAGGAAATATGAACATAAGTTCATTATATTTTGATGAAAAAGAACGGTTAAAATCAGACAAGATATGTGAATATTGCAACGAATCAAGCAATTTGACATTGGATCATTTGATTCCAAAAAAATTAGGCGGAAACGATTCGGCGGACAATTTAGTTTATGCGTGCAGATTTTGCAATTCATCTAAAGGCGGACGCGATTTGCTTGAATGGTATCAGTTTCGAAATGAGTTTCCACGATTGATGCTGTTGCGAAGATACTTAAAATTATGCAGAGATTACATAGAACAAACAGGTTTATCAGATATCGAATATAAATCATACGAAAAAATAGATATTCCGTTCAGGATTGATTTATTTCCAACAGTGTTTCCGTTACCAAATATATTGGTTTTATAATCCGAAAGGACCGTTCGAATTAAATGAAAATCCTTGAAGTAATGAATGTTTACAAAAAATTCGGCACTGCGGAAGTGCTGCATAACGTGAGTTTTTCGCTTGCCGAGGGCGAAACGCTTGCCATCATTGGCGCGTCCGGCAGCGGCAAAACGACGCTGCTGCGCTGCCTTAATTTTTTGGAACGCATCGACACGGGCAAAATAACCCTGCGCGAAAAAACGCTGTATGATTCGCAGCGGCGCGACCTCTACACGGACGCAATAATCCGCGAAAACCGCCTGCACTTCGGCTTCGTGTTCCAATCCTTCAACCTTTTCCCGCAGTACACCGCGTTTAAAAACGTGGTGCTCGCCCGCGAACTGTCCGCAAAAAAAAATCCGCTTTATTCCAAAAACAAAAAATCGTTGATCGACGGCATACACATCGAAGGCATGAACCTTTTGGATCAAATCGGCCTTGCCGCAAAGCGCGACTTCTACCCCCACCAGCTTTCCGGCGGCCAGCAGCAGCGCGTCGCCATCGCCCGCGCCCTCGCCATGAAACCCGACATCCTCTGCTTCGACGAACCGACCTCCGCCCTCGACCCCGAGCTGACCGGCGAAGTCCTAAAAGTGATCCGCGGCCTCGCGGCCAAAAAAACCACCATGATCATCGTAACCCACGAGATGCAGTTTGCCCGCGAACTGGCCGACACCGTCCTCTTCATGGACGAAGGCAGCGTAATCGAATACGGCAAGCCGCAGGACATAATGGACAACCCCTCCGGCGAGAGGATGAAGAAATTTTTGGAAAGGTATGCGGGGGAGTGATTTGGGAGTTTGTGTTGTTTATGAATAGAGGTGATAAATAGCGCGGTTGCCGCGTTTTTTTTGTTTTGGAATATTTCGGGCGGTTTATCGGGGGTTGGCGGGGGATTTAACGGGGATTTAGTTGTCATTATTGAAAAAAGCGTTTGCTTGGCGCGGTTGTTGGGTTTGCGGGGGTTTTGGGGGTAGACTAAAATTTCAACGGAAAAAATGTATAAAAAAGGATATGTAAAGAAAGAAACACCGAAAGTGTTTTTGAGCAAAGAGTTTAAAAATATTCCTTTAATGATGAGAATATTTTTTTATTGCATTTATTTTATTAAATGATATAAATATTGTAAACAATTCAAGGTAGCAATAGCTGCCCTCAACGTCATATTTGCTTGTTTGCAAATATATAATAATGTTCGTTTCAATCTATGTACGACTTATAATCGAACGACAAAAAAATTAATGCTGTAATTTTTTTGCATTTGACAATTTTTCTTTGGACAACTTTGAATACTATAAAATTTAAAGAAAAATGATTGAGGCGAATTTATGTTTTATGCTCATACCCGTGAAAGCGACGACATCAAGCAACCCTTACTCGAACATTTACAAAATACGGCAGCCCTTGCAAAAAAACACGCAGCACTTTGGGGCGGGGGTGACTTTGCCGAACTTTGCGGCTTGGTTCATGACATCGGAAAATATTCGTTAGAATTCCAAGCGCGTTTAAACGGTGCGAAGGCCTCGGTTGACCATAAAACAGCGGGCGGTAAATTTTTATACAATG
>WRDG01000336.1 GCA_009783525.1 Defluviitaleaceae bacterium
CGGGAAAAAAATGTACGCAATGGCGGTAAGAAGACCCGACGGGCAAATAGAAATCGTAAAAAATAATTTGCAAACCGATAAAAAAAAGCCGGCAATATTAAAATGGCCTATTGTTCGCGGCGTAGCCGCTTTTTGCGATTCACTTTCGATGGGGTATAAAACGCTCAGCAAGTCCGCAGAAATATCAACAGGCGGATTTGAAAACGGGCAGGAAGAAGAAACGTCTAAATTTGAAAAATTTTTAATCAAAAAATTCGGCGACAAGCTTAACAACATAATCATGTCAATCAGCGCGGTTATCGCCGTTTTGTTTGCGGTAGCGCTTCTCATACTGCTGCCTACCTTTTTAGGCGGACTGTTCAAACCGCTGATAGGCGATGAAACGCAGTGGCTCGGCGTAATCGAAGGATTAATCCGAATATCAATTTTTTTGCTTTACGTTTTTTTGATTTCGTTCGTAAAAGACATAAAAAGAGTTTACCAATACCACGGAGCCGAACATAAAACGATCAACTGCCACGAAGCCGGCGCGCCGCTCACAACCGAAAGCATCAAAAACTTTTCAAGACTGCACAAACGCTGCGGCACAAGTTTTTTGCTGATCGTTATGGTAATAAGCATGATTATTTTTTTGTTTATCCGCACCGACAACGTTTGGATCAGGTTCGGTTCACGGATAATTTTAATTCCGTTCATTGCGGGGCTGTCTTACGAGGTTATCAAGTGGGCCGGCCGCAGAGACAATTTTTTGGTAAGGCTCGTGAGTTTCCCCGGCCTGTGCCTTCAGCGGCTCACTACAGGCGAGCCGGACAATTATCAAATTGAAACGGCGGTCGCAGCGCTTAACGCTGTTTTAGAAAACGATATAGAAAAACCCGAAACGAAAGAGCCGCAGGCAGAACAGTGAACATAGGCGATGCGCTGCAAACGGGCGCCGAAGCCGCGGGACGGCGCGACGCCGTGCTCATTCTTGCCCACGCATTAAAAATTGACCCGGCGGATGCATTAATCTCTGATCCGAATAAAGAGTTAACTTTAGACGAAGAAAAATGCTTTGTTGATTTGATCGAAAAACGGCAAAAAAAAATGCCGACTCAATATATCCTGGGCAAATGGGAGTTTATGGGGCTGCCTTTTGCGGTCGGCCCGGGCGTTTTGATTCCGCGCGCGGATACCGAAATATTGGTCGAAACCGTTCTTGAATATAAACCAAAAAAAATTTTAGATCTCTGCACGGGCAGCGGCTGCATAGCGGTCGCGCTCGCCTCAATGCTGCCCGACAGCCGCATAACAGCAACAGACATAAGCGCCGAAGCATTACGGTACGCAAAAAAAAACGCCGAAGATAATAATGTTGCAGACAGGATAAATTTTATCCGGTCGGATATGTTCTGCGGCGTTAGCGGCGTTTTCGACTGCATCGTCTCAAATCCGCCGTACATCCCCTCATTTGAAATAGATCACCTGCCCGACGACGTAAGAATTTACGAACCGCACTCGGCGTTGGACGGCGGCGCAGACGGTTTATTTTTTTACGGGATTATTTTTGGCCAAGCAAAAAAATATTTAAAAAACGGCGGGCTTGTGTTCACCGAAGTTGGACCGCACGGAGCCGCGGCAAAAATTATGCGATCAAACGGCTATGTAAATGTAAGTATAATAAACGATTATTCGGGTAAACCGCGCGTATTATGCGGCTGTTACTCAAAACCACCGGAGGATTTATGTTCGAGCTTTTAAATGAGATTGAAAAAAAATATGAAGCTTTGTCACGGGCCGTAAACGACCCCGCAGTTATTGCCGAACAAAACGAATGGCGGTCATTGGTAAAAGAACAAAGCGAGCTTATGCCGGTCATCGAAGCATATTCCGATTACAAGCGCGAACTGGCCGGCTTCGAAGAAACGAGCCTGCTGTATACGCAAACGACAGACGAAGAATTGCGCCAGTTGGCTAAGGATGAAATAAGGGACGGGCAAGAAAAAATTGACTCGATTGTCGGCAGGCTCAGGCAGCTGCTTTTACCGAAAGACCCCAACGACGACCGGAACGTTATCGTCGAGATACGCGGCGGCGCGGGCGGCAATGAAGCCGCGCTGTTCGCGGGCGTCCTGTTCCGCATGTATGCGCGTTACGCAGAAAGAAGCCGATGGAAAACCGAATTGATGGACGCGAGCGAAAATTCGATCGGCGGCTATAAAGAAATCATTTTCATGATCACGGGCAAGGGCGCGTTTTCTCGTTTAAAATACGAAAGCGGCGTCCATCGCGTGCAGCGGGTGCCCGTTACGGAATCGATCGGGCGGATTCATACGTCGACCGTGACCGTCGCGGTACTACCCGAGGCGGACGAAGTTGACGCGGCGATAGACCAAAACGATCTGCGCATCGACGTATACCGTTCTTCGGGGCACGGCGGCCAAAGCGTCAACACAACCGATTCCGCAGTGCGAGTCACCCATTTGCCCACGGGTCTTGTCGTTTCGTGCCAGGACGAAAAATCGCAGCTAAAAAACAAAGAAAAAGCACTAAAGGTC
>WRDG01000337.1 GCA_009783525.1 Defluviitaleaceae bacterium
AACTACCTGTACCAGTTCGCTGTTATGGGCAGCGCGTACGCGCAAAAGATGATGGGCATCGAAAAACCCCGCGTCGGCCTCGTGAACATAGGCGCGGAAAAGGAAAAAGGAAACGAGCTCGCCAAAGAAGCGTTCGCCTTGCTCGAAACCGCGGACATCAATTTCACGGGCAATGCGGAAGCCCGCGACATCCCTTCGGGTGTGGTGGACGTGGCAGTCTGCGACGGTTTCGTGGGCAACGTAATTTTAAAATACACCGAAGGCCTTGCGTCTTCGCTTATGGACATAATAAAAGAAGCGCTCACAACCTCCGGCTTTAAAGCGAAGCTCGGCGCAATGCTGTCGAAGCCGGCGTACCGTAAAATCAAAAAAAAATTCGACTATGCGGAAGTTGGCGGCGCACCGTTTTTGGGCTTGAACGCCCTTGTAATAAAAGCGCACGGCAGTTCAAACGCCAAAGCGATCGCCGGAGCGTTAGGCCAAGTTGTAGCGTTTGCCCAAAGCGACGCCTCGGCCGCGTTAAAATATGCGGCGCAAAAATTCATTGAAAAAGGACAGCCGGAACCGGAAACGGAACCGGATAAAAACCGGGAGGAATAAAAATGATATTCGATAAAATCCGCGAAATAATCGTAACGCAAATGGCAATCGAGCCCGAAAAAATCAACATGGACACATCGTTTTCCGCCGACCTTAACGCGGACTCTCTCGACATCTTCCAAATTATTACGGAACTTGAAGAATCGTTCGAGATGGAATTTGACAGCGAAGCCCTCGAAAAAGTAAAGACTGTGGGCGACGCCGTCCGCCTGCTCGAAAAAACGCAGTTTAATGCGTGAGCTTCAAGAAGCGCTCGGCTATTCGTTTAAGGACCCGGAGCTTCTGCGCCGCGCCCTCACCCATAAATCGCTCGTCCACGATAAAATGATAGCCGATACCGAGTGCAACGAACGCCTCGAATTTTTGGGCGACGCCGTGCTCGAGCTCGTCGTAAGCGAACATTTTTACACGCAGTACGAAAGCATGCCCGAAGGCGAAATGACCCGCGGCAGGGCAAACTGGGTTTGCGAATCCACATTCGCGGCGCTTGCCGAAAATCTCCAGCTAAAATATATAATTTCTGTCGGCTACAGCGAAGCCGCAAGCGGCGGCCGCGGCCGCGTCTCCATCTTGGCAGACGCCTACGAGGCGGTAATAGGCGCGGTCTACATAGACGGCGGTTTTGATGCCGCGCGCGTCGCCGTCCACAACACCCTCATGAACTTCATGCGCGACCGCGCAGACGACTTTACCGTAGCCGACCCAAAATCCCGCCTGCAGGAACACATACAAAAAAACAGCCGTGTCCCGGCTGTTTATTCTGTATTGGAAGAAACGGGCCCGCCCCACAACAAATGCTTTACCGTTTCCGTTTCGCACGAAAACCGCCTGCTTGGCAAAGGCAGCGGCAAATCAAAAAAAGAAGCCGAACAGCACGCCGCTTTTGAAGCGCTCGCCCTGTTCGACTAAACATAATTTTTTCGCTTACGCAAAATAATTTACAAAAACAATAAAAAATCCGCCTGCTTTAAAAACAATATCATATATTCCATGCCGGCAGAATCCATACGTTTTCGCACAGCGGCAAGGTTTTGTTTGACAGGCAAATTACGGCGCCGCAACCGACTTTTTTATCCGGTATTTTTTTAAGCAGCCTAAAAGAGTTAGCGGCGTCTTTTTTGGGATCGCTTGTCGCTTTTATTTCGACCGGATAAAAATACCCGCCGTTTTCTATTATCAATTCTATTTCATTTTTATCGGAGCCTCTGTAATAATAAAGCGGCGGATTGACTATTCCGTCATTAAAATAACTTTTTAAAATTTCCGCCCAAGTAATTTAATCACTCCGGCCCTTCCGGCCAAACTGTCAAAATTGTCCACATAATTGTTGAAATCGGAGAACATATAGGCGCGATAACTATAAAAAACGAATCGGCTCTAACCCCGCTGTTACGCCGTGATAATCAAATACGCAGTATCCATTCATCATTAGCAATTGAGAACAACACTTTAACATTAGAACAGGTAACGGATGTTATCAACGGTAGACGCGTACTCGGTCCGCCAAATGAAATACGAGAAGTAAAAAATGCTTACGAAGCCTATACTCTTCTTCTTACGTTAAATCCTTACAGCATAGACGATATGCTAAAGGCTCATGAAATTTTGATGGCAGACCTTACAAATGAAAACGGAATTTTCCGTTCGGGCGGCACGGGAATATTTGCAAAAAACAATCTTGTTCATATGGCGCCTCCCGCTTATATCGTTCCAAAATTAATCAATAATCTCGTTAATTGGGCAAGGTCAACGGACGCGCACCCTCTTGTCAAAAGCTGCGTGTTCCATTATGAATTTGAGTTTATCCATCCGTTCGCCGACGGCAACGGCCGTATGGGGCGTATGTGGCAAACCTTAATATTATCTCAATGGAAGCCGTTTTTTGCGTGGCTGCCGGTTGAAACGATTATTAAAGAACGCCAGCAAGAATATTACA
>WRDG01000338.1 GCA_009783525.1 Defluviitaleaceae bacterium
ATCCCGACCAAATGTGTCGCAAAATGATCGTCGAATAACAGGACAAGCGGAACACGTTTTTTTTCGGTAGAAAAAGGTTTAAAGCATTGTCCGTTATCATCCCAAAATTTTTTATTATCCATCGGTTTTTTTACCTGCCGTTTATATTTTAATGCCTGTCAAATTATCACGGTTTTTTAAAACCCACCAAAAGGCTTGATAATCTGCATATGCATCTATGTTTTTTTCTGATTTATGAGTGAAGTACTGCAGGGGAATGTAAAGAAGCAAATAAAAAAACGCTTTTTTTTCGTATGCCGTCAAGCACGCGACAGAATCATAGCCCGCCAATGAATGCGGACACAGGGACAAAAAAATTTTTGTTTTAGCGTCGTCATACATGCTGTCAGGATAAAACATTAATATATGGATTAAAAAATAGCACAGGTCATACAGTCTCGGGCCGATCGGCAGCAGGTCGCAGTCAATGAAGCCGGTTACCTCGTTATTGGAAACGCATATGTTTTTTGGATGGCAGTCGCCGTGCAGAAGCTGCAGCGGATAACTGCCGAATATCATTTTTATTTCGGCGCGGCTTGAAGAAAAAAATAATGACAACTGATTGTATTCGGCGGCAGAAACATAATTTTTTATTTTTGGGAAAACGTCCCGGTAAAAATCATAATAAACGCATATATGCCACCAGTCGCGTATTGTATTGGGGTACCGCGCCATCGAAGCGTTAAGGCGGGCTATGCCGCTTCCGACTGATTCATAAATTTTTGCGGATTGGATTGAAAAATAATCCGGCCGGGTGTTCGGGAGTTTCGGCATCAATACATAATAAAAATTTTTACATTCTAAATAATTTCCGCCGTCGCATGTTTTTAACGGGCGCGCTACGGGAATCCCTTCGGTGTGTAAAAAATTTGACAAGCGGTATTCGTATAAAAGCCGGACATACGAATAATCGTTCTTGACGATTCTTTTTAAAATATAGTCCCCGTTTTTCGTTTCAATGCCGAATACATTTTCGCCGTGCAGCGGATACGCGTCAAACGACGAAACATTAAACGAACGCAAAATATTTTTCACATTGCCGCTCCTAATCGAAATTGCATGACGATGTTTTATTTTACATGTTCAAATCTTTTTTGCTATAATTAACTATTGTTAAATAAAATAATTTGGGAGGCACGTACATGGTAAAGGTTGGCATCAACGGTTTTGGACGCATCGGAAGGTTAGTGTTCCGCGCTTCGCTTTCGCAGGAAAACGTGCGCGTCGTGGCGGTTAACGATCCGTTCATCGACCTCGACTACATGGTATACATGCTCAAGTACGATTCGGTGCACGGTCGGTTTAAAGGCTGCGTAAAAACTGAAAACGGGAAACTGTATGTGGACGGCCACGAAATATCCGTATACGCAAAAAAAGATCCGTCCGAAATACCGTGGTCGGAAGCCGGCGCGGACTATATAGTCGAATCGACGGGCGTTTTTCTAACTCAGGAATCAGCGGCGGCGCATTTCAAGGGCGGCGCAAAAAAAGTGGTGCTTAGCGCGCCCGCCAAAGACGATACTCCAACGTTTGTCATGGGCGTTAACCAAGATAAATATTCGTCTGACATGAAAATTGTTTCTAACGCCTCATGCACAACAAACTGCCTTGCGCCGCTTGCTAAGGTGGTCAACGACGCTTTCGGCATTACGGAAGGTTTGATGAGCACAATCCACGCCACAACCGCAACGCAAAAAACCGTCGACGGACCGTCAAGCAAAGATTGGCGCGGCGGTAGAGCTGCGGCGGCAAACATCATCCCGTCGTCAACGGGAGCTGCCAAAGCCGTGGGTCTCGTCATCCCTGAATTAAAAGGCAAGCTTACCGGCATGGCGTTCCGAGTGCCGACCATCGACGTATCCGTTGTCGACCTCACTGTCAAGCTCGCCAAACCCGCAAAGTACGACGACATCAAAGCCGCAATAAAAAAAGCATCGGAAAATGAATTGAAAGGCATCCTTGCCTATACTGAAGACGACGTGGTTTCCACCGACTTCATCGGCGAAAGCTGCACATCTGTTTTCGACGCCAAGGCCGGCATTTCGTTAAACGACAATTTTGTGAAACTGGTCGCGTGGTACGATAACGAATGGGGTTATTCGGTCAAAGTGGTCGAATTGATCAAGCACATGGCAAAAGTGGACGGTTAAACGCCGCAAAAAAAATACGCCCCGATTGCAAGCAATCGGGGCTTTTTTATTGCGGCGTTTTAATAGCCGCCGTATTTTTTTACCGTGTCAATTATATGGCGGAAATTTTCGAGGCTGACCGCGCTCGGAATAGAATGGTCGGAGCCGAAAATGTAGCCGCCGTTTTCTTTTAAGCCGGGCAGCACCCGTTTTATTTCTTCGGTTATGGCTTCGGTGTCGTCCCAAAGCACAGCGTTAACGCCGCCGTGCAGCAAAAGTTTGTCGCCGTATTGTTTTTTTATCGCAAGCGGGTCGTTGCCCGCTTTTACTTCGATGGGGTTTAACGCGTCAAGCCCCATTTCG
>WRDG01000339.1 GCA_009783525.1 Defluviitaleaceae bacterium
GCACGGCTGATTAACGAAATGTCGTAAGCAGTCGAATAATGCTCGTCGTTGTGACCGCCGTGCGGATTGGTAAAGTTTGTATTGACCGCGCCTATCTTTCGCGCTTTTTCGTTCATTAAACGGCAAAAAATTTTTTCCGCTTCTTGGTATGCCATATTTTTTCCGGCAGCGGCCTTAGCGGTGTTAAGCGCCAAAACACATGCGGTTTCGTTCCCTGATCTGATCAACAATAAATTGAGCAGCGTCATGACACATACAGACTCGCCTACCTGATGGCCCGCTCGCATTAGGTTCCCCGCCAACGCGAATATTTCGTCTCCGACTATAAAAATTTGATCTGTTGTTAAATAATCCAGCGCGACCAAAGCCGTCATCATTTTTGTCATGCTCGCCGGGTATATTTTTAAGTCGGAATCTTTTTCAAATAATATTTTTCCGGTTGTAAACTCGATCAGTACTGCAGCCTTCGCGTCAAGCGGAATATTTGCATTTGCATGAAGTAACAAATTACAATTTTGGGAAAATAAAAGTATCGTAAGAAAAAAATTAAAACGAAAAAAAAATCCGCGGCGTTTTTTTTTCATAATATAAGAGCCTTCCAATTTGAAAAAAATATTTATCAAATGGGGACATCAATTTATATATAGACAAATTTTTTTTATCCGAATGTTTCAGCGGCAAAAAAATTTAGGCGAACAGATTAAATTAAGGTTCCCGCATGATGATTACAATTATATTAAAAAAAAAAAATAAATCAATAAACAATAAAGGCCGTTTAATGAATGAGCAAATCGTCCGCCTTATTTAAAATTTGCGAACTGTACAAAAATAAAACGTCGGCGTTTTCAATTTCGATTTCAATATAATCGTTCAAAATGCGTGAATCGATGTAACGCATGTCAATAACCGTGATTTCCGAATAATACTGTATCAGCAGCGGAGCAAGGCTCGACCCGAACGAATCCCTGATTAAATACAGCGAGCGATTTGTATCGGCCGACGGATTATAAATTTTTATTAACGCCTGAACTCCGCACAAAAATAAATCATACGGATCGCGGCCTTTTGCAGCGTCTATGTCATACACGGGCCCACCGACCCATCCGTCTTTTGCCGGGTCGAAATAAAAAACCGAAGCCGAATCTATATGTTCGTTCGTCATATATAAAAGGGTGTCGGGCGGCATAGGCAATGACAGCTGTCCGGAGTAGACGCCGTTAAACGAACCGGCGCTGTTTACAAAAAAATTAGCGCCGCCGGCAACATTTATGTTCATCGCGGCTCCCAGGGTTAACAACACGCCCGATAATTTTGATTGATCCCAATGCAAATCTGTACGGTAAAACGTATCCGCGTCCACCGCGTTCGATAAATCGACAACATTAATCCCGAGTAAATCCTCATTGACAATCAAACGAGCCGTTTCGGGCAAAAATCCGGGAAAGTACCGCGAAGCGTATACGCTTTTATCGGGGACAAAAGAAAAATAAATATTTGCGCCTTGAAATTTTTGCGCAAGCAAATTTATTTTTTGTGTTACTCGCCTCAACGACGGCTCGTTTATTTTTTCAAAACGCCCCGCTCCTACATTTCGATCACGGTACAATCCCGCATTGTCAGTTTGCCTGAACAAATAAAAAACCGAAAACGCATGCATAGACCTGAACGAATCGCGAAAAATAAAATTGTCGGTGGCATATTTGCCGAAACCATCCATAAATTGTGACGAAAAAACACTGTCCGCCGAAAAATTAGGCATGGATGCGGGTTTTCGCCTTTCGCTTGCCAATATATCGGGATGCGGCAAAATTATGTTAAGCAGCAATCCGCCTCCGAGTAAAAGAACAAACAAAATAATGATTAAATAATTTTTTATTTTTTCCATGTAACCCTCCCCCTTAAAATCTGAAATAAATAAACGGGTTAAAGGAACCGTCCACCAAATAAGCAGTAACCATGACAAGAATTGCCGCTACCGATATGGGCTGCATTATAGAAACGATATGTTTCGTTTTATTGTGGACGGAAAATTTTTTCACCAGCATCGAAGGAACAGGCGTGCATCCAAAAAAGGCTATTAATAAAACGAGAGCATAGCTGCGTAAGTGATATGCGGTTTCGACGCATAAAAACTGCTGTGTTCCTATGCCGAACAAATATCCGATCCGGGTGGCCGCAACCGAAAAACTTTCCGCGTCGAAAAAAATCCATCCGAATGCTATGCAAATAATCAGGTACAAATGCGAAAAAGCCAAAGGCAATTTGTCCAAAAATTTTTGCAAAAAAAACTTTTCCGCTAAAAGCAATAAGCCGAAATAAACTCCCCAAGCCATAAAATTCCAGTCAGCTCCGTGCCAAAAACCCGTTAAAAACCAAACGCACAGGATGTTAAAAATAAACCGCGGTTTATTTACGCGGTTACCTCCAAGCGGTATGTATACATAGTCGCGGAACCAGCTCGACAACGATATATGCCATCTGTGCCAAAAATCCGTCACACTTTTTGCTATGTAGGGATAATTAA
>WRDG01000340.1 GCA_009783525.1 Defluviitaleaceae bacterium
CAGCATTGCCGCGTATGTTGGAGACGCGCCGTCGCGCACTTCTCCAAGCCCGACCAGGCCTTGATTGGTGTAAACCTTAAGCAAGGCGCAGTGCATCGGTGCGCCTCCGATGCATGTAAAACGAACGTCGGTAATTTTTAGCTCCGACGGGCTTGAATATGTGTTGATGTTTCCCGTTGCGAAATGTTCCATCCGGCACGCTCCTTATATTGCTTTAACACAAAATAATTATACAAAATTTATTTGTGAAAAGCAAAAAAACGAAATATAATAGGGAGCTAATAAATCGGTATGCAAGTAAACGCTGAATTCGATTACAAAGGAACAAAAAAAGGTTCCCTAATATTATTCAGCGAAAAAAATTAGTCGGGGGTGCAAAATGGGTGGTTTTTTTAATATCGACGGTCCTTTTTTTAGAGTCGGAAACATAATGGCGGACATGCTTATGCTAAGTCTTTTATGGATTTTGTTTTCGCTGCCCGTAATTACAATGGGCGCGTCAACAGCCGCTGTTTTTTATGTGGTGACCAGAAGGATTGCCAATCGCGAAGGATACATCGCAAAGGATTTTTGGAAGAGTTTTAAAATGAATTTTAAAAATGCGACCATCATATGGGTTTTGACGCTGCTGCTGGCATTGATATTGATCTTTAACTTAATGAATATCGAAGTGATGGAAAACATGACATTTTTTATGCGGCCCCTCCAATATTTTTTGCTTATCGAATTATGTTTAATCAACATTTATGTTTATCCGATAATGTCGCGCTTTGATATGGGATTTTTCGAAACGCTTAAAAGCGCGTTTTTTATGTCCAACCGTCATCTGCTTACTTCGCTGGCATGTCTTGCGATGATTGTAGTTTTATATATTGCCTTGTTCAGGTTCCCCTACTTGATTTTTGCTTTCATCGGTTTGTATTCATATCCGGCCTCATTATTAATAATGCGAACATTCAGAAAGTACAGACCCGACATAGACAAAAAACCGGAAACGGAGGAAAACGCGTGAGCGGCATCCATGATGAAGAAAAATATTTTTCTGATGTTAGCGAAACAATATTAAAAAAAATAAACATATTGGCCGCCGGGCTCGTAAAAATAAAAAACCGCGTTGCAGAAACACGCGACGAAATGTGGGTCGAAACCCACATTGTAAGAAACTTCGACGACGCGGCGCACCTAAGCACGCTTTTAAACGCCGTTTCCTTAGAAGAAAGGCAATATATAAGCGAAAGCAAGCAGCTATCTCAATTAAAGCGCATGCTCGAAACGCCGTATTTCGGCCGCGTAGATTTTATTGAAAACGGAAACGAAAAAGCCGAAACCATTTACGTAGGGATAAATTCGCTTTCCGACGATAATGACAGGTTCTTTTTCGTCTACGATTGGAGAGCGCCGATATCTTCTTTGTTTTACGATTACGGCATAGGCGAATCGTCGTTTGCGGCGCCGGACGGAATAATAAAAGGCGAAACAATTTTAAAGCGCCAATACAAAACGGAAAAAGGAAAGCTCATTTTTTACTGCGACACAGATTTAACAATAGGCGACGAAATATTAAAGTATGAGCTATCAAAAACATCCGACGCAAAAATTAAGGTTATTATCAATACGATTCAACAGGAACAAAACCGGATTATCCGCAGTGACGCAGATAATTTGCTGGTTTTCGGTCCGGCGGGGAGCGGAAAAACATCGGTCGGGCGGCATAGGCTGGCGTATCTTCTGTATAAAAACCGCTCGGGTCTAAATTCAGCAGGGATCCGCATATTTTCTTCGAGCTACATTTTCAGCACATATATATCGGGAGTTATACCGGAGCTGGGCGAGGAAGACGTTCAAACGTTAGATTTTTTGGATTTGTTCGATAAGCACTTGAAAAAACGGGCGCATGACATGTTTTTCCAAATTGAGAGTTTAATTGAAAATGACGATCCGTCGCATTCAATGTATATAAAAATTAAACATTCGAAAGATTTCGTTGATTTTACGGAACAATACATTAAATCTTTTTTTCCCAATGAAATAGGCGACGCAATTTTTTTCGAGAAAATCATCTGCGATAAAAATAAAATCATGAGCTTATACGCAGACCGCACTTCAAAAAGCACCTTGCAATCAAAAACAGGGCGTGTGACAGATTATTTAAGCGAGTGCTACGACGAATTTTTCGCCGCCGAAACACAATTAATCCACGATACATTCAATGATCATTACGACGAAAAATTTAACAAACAAGAAATTAAAGAACATTTCGAAATATACAAAGCGCTGTCGGTCAATCAATATAAAAATCTGCTGTCGCCTGATGCCGTTGTTTTGTATAACAGGATTGTTCGGGCTTATGCAGTTAAAAACAATCTCCCGCAAAAATTTACAAAATTTACCGAGTCATCATTAGAGCAGGAAATTTTATTTTATGAAGACGCCCTAATGCTTTTATACATCGAAATCCTTATCGGCAAGATAAAAGCGGAACCCGCCGTCCGGCACATATTAATTGACGAAGCGCAAGACATG
>WRDG01000341.1 GCA_009783525.1 Defluviitaleaceae bacterium
AGGAACCTCTATAAACCCAGCTGAGACGATTTTTAATCCTTTCGAATGAACCAACGAAGGATTAAAAATTGGACGAAGCGGTGTTTATAAAGATTCCTTTAAGTGTCGGCAATCAGTCACCGCTGCACAATAAAATAAATTAACAAATTATCACGGGAGGTGCTTATGACGCACATAAAAAAATATGAAGAATGGTTAAACGACTCATATATAAATGAAACGGACAGATCGGAGCTTCTTTCGATCAGTGATAACGCTGCGGAAATAGAGGACAGGTTCTTTAAAGACCTCGAATTCGGAACGGGCGGGATGCGCGGAGTGCTCGGAATAGGCACCAACCGCCTTAATATCTACACTGTCCGCAAAGCGACTCAGGGACTTGCCGATTATATAGCCGAACAGGGCGAAAACCACAAAAAAATGGGGGTTGTAATCGCTTACGACTGCCGGCGGATGTCGCCGGAATTTACTGACGAGGCGGCGCTTGTTCTTGCGGCGAACGGAATTCCGGCATATGTGTTTGACAGCCTGCGCCCAACGCCGGTTTTGTCTTTCGCCGTGCGTCATTTGGGCTGTACTGCGGGTATTGTCATCACGGCGAGCCACAATCCGCCCGAGTACAACGGTTATAAGGTCTACTGGCAGGACGGCGGCCAGGTCCCCTTCCCCCGGGACGAAGCGATCATCCATAAGGTTAACGAAATAAAAAATTTCCGCCAAATAAAAATTATTGATAAAAAAAGCGCGGCAGACGCAAATTTATACAGGACTGCCACCGCGGAGGTTGACGACGCATTTATACATTGCGTAAAGAATCAAAGCCTCAAACCGGAAATAATTTCAAATTCGAAATTGAAAATCGTGTACACGCCGCTGCACGGCAGCGGTTATGTTCCCGTTTGCCGGGCGTTAAAAGAAGCAGGGTTTAAAAATCTGTACGTCGTTGATAAGCAGGCGGAGGCCGACGGAAATTTTCCGACGGTAAAATCACCAAACCCCGAAGACAAAAACGCCTTTAAAATGGCCCTCGAGCTTGCGGAGCAAAAAAACGCGGACATTGTGGTCGCGACCGACCCCGACGCAGACCGCGTGGGCGCGTTCGTAAAATCAAAAGACGGCTATGTTCCGTTTACGGGAAATATGACGGGTGTATTGCTCACGGAATATATTTTGGGCCGGCTGAATGAAACGGGCAAACTGCCTAAAAACGGCGCGGTAATATCCACGATAGTCTCTACGGATTTGACCCGCTTAATAGCAGCCGCCTACGGTGCGGAATATTTTAACGTGCTCACCGGATTTAAATACATCGGCGAAAAAATAAAGCAATTTGAGGAAACGGGCAGCCACGAATTCCTGTTCGGCTTTGAAGAAAGCTACGGCAGCCTGGCGGGCAGCTACGCCCGCGACAAGGACGCCGTAGTTTCCGCAATGCTGTTATGCGAAGCGGCGGCGTATTACATGCAATTTGGCATGACGCTTACAGACGCGATCGACGGCATTTATAAAAAATACGGTTATTTTACCGAAAGCATCGATAACATAGCGTTTAAGGGCTCGGCGGGAATAGAGGACATGAAGCGCATTATGAACGGCATGCGAAAAAATCCGCCGCTTGATTTAAACGGTTTCGCCGTGAGTGAAATCCGCGATTATTTGAATGGCACCGTTAAAAACCTGTCGTCCGGCGAAACGACCCCAACGGGGTTGCCGGTTTCTGACGTTTTATATTTCGATTGCGGAGACGCGTGGTTTTGCGCGCGGCCGTCCGGTACGGAGCCGAAGATTAAAATCTATTACGGCATCTGCGTAAAAAATAAAGATCTTTCCGAATCAAAAACAGAAGCCGCCGCCGCGCTCGAAAAAATGTCAAAAGAGCTGCGCGGACTGATAGGCGCATGAAGAAAAAAATCCAAGCCTTTATGCGGGGGCGTAACGGCGCGGACGAATTAAGCAAGAGCATGAATTTTTTAGCAATCGTGCTGTTGATGCTTGGCATCATCGGCCCGAGGTGGATCATGTACTGTGCGGCGGCAATAATTTTTCTAAATTATTTCCGTGTGTTAAGCAAAAATCTTCCGGCTCGCGCAAAAGAAAATTCGTGGTACGTAAAACGCGTCAACAATTTGCAAATGCGTGTCAAGCAGAGGAAAACCCACCGCTTCTTTACATGCCCTAAATGCAAAAAAACAGTCCGCTTACCAAAGGGCAAAGGCATCATTAAAATAACTTGCACCTCGTGCAAAAATAAATTTAACGGTAAAACTTGATGTTCGGTCATTTAACTCTCGATTCAAAATACAAGGATGAAACCGGCAAGGCGCGTTACCGTTCGTACTATTGCGGCCTGTGCCGCGAATTAAATGCATCTTACGGCCGCAGCGGACGCAACACCCTGTCTTACGACGCGGTTTTTTTGGCGATGCTCCACTCGTCGCTGTACGAAATGCCCGAACAGATAAAAAACACACGTTGCCTGCACCGCGCGTTTTCACTTTGCGCATGCGCGCTAAACGAAGCTG
>WRDG01000342.1 GCA_009783525.1 Defluviitaleaceae bacterium
ATGCACAAAAGAATGCTTCGTGCCGAAGTTTCCGACAGTGACGTGTCCAATTGCATGGACCAAGCCGTGGATATTTTGGAAAGGCAGATTGTAAAGTACAAATCCAGGCTTCGTGACCGCCGCCGCCGCAGTGTCGCAACAAATGACGAGCTTAGCTTCCTTGAAGTAGCCGAGCCAAGCTATGAAACAACCGAAACCGCAACCCCGGAAATTATCATTACCCGCACAAAACGTTTTGCATTAAAACCGATGGACGCTCATGAAGCGGTAATGGAAATGGAACTTCTCGGACATTCGTTCTATGTGTTCCGCAACGATGTCACAGACGAGGTCAATGTGGTTTATAAACGCAACGTCGATGAATACGGATTGATCGAACCGCATTGATCAATCAAAAACCGTGCCAGACATTGCGTGCCGTGCCGCAAGAATATATTTGGCGCGGTCACGCGGATCAACACCGCGTCTTTGCCTGGCCTTTCCGAGTTCGGCCGGGCATTCGCGGTAGCCGTGCAGCCGCTGTGTCATTACGCCGGTACCGGATGTAAGCGAAGCGAACGTTGCGGAGTATTCCATAGATGACGCAAGCGGAACATGCGCGAACAGCACGGTTTGGCTGCCGGAAAATTTTTGCTCGGTCACGGTTCCGCGCATTTTATTTACGTCGCTTATTACTCGGCCGATATATTTAGGATCGGCTACAAACCTAATTTCCAAAATCGGTTCAAGTAGAACCGCGCCGCCGTTTACCAATGCGTTCATTAACGCAAGCGGAGTAGCGATCGTAAAATCGAGCGGATGAGTGTGTATCGGATGGTCTTCGCCGTCGACAAGATTGATATCCAAATCGGTCACTTCCCATCCGTAAAGCCCCTGTTTTAACGAAGGCAAAATCGACTGCGCAACCTGTTCGCGGTATCTGTATCTTAATCTGTTTGCCGCCGCGGTGCATCGGTAGGAGACGCCGCTGCCGTGCGGAGCGGGTTTTATATCAAATTTTAATATTGCCCACGAAGGCTTCGGCATTGTATATGCGTCGAAGCCTTCCGCGCGTTTAGCTATTGTTTCTTTATAAATTACCTCCGGTTCATCGAAAATTGCTTTCAAACCGAAACGCTCTTCGATAAGCGCCGGCAGCGTTTCCATTTGCACGAACCCCATAATGTTTAATTGCAAAACGCCCGATTCCCGTGCCCATTCCAATTCGAGCGCGGGGTCTTCTGCCGCCAATTGTTCGAGCGCGTTTTTTAACGCGTCGTTGTTTTCTGCGGAGTCAGTCCTGACCTGAGCGGTTAGCAAAGCTTTTTTTACGAAACCCGCCAAAGCTCGGGCTGGCAGATTGTCTCTGCCGCCAAAAATATTTCCGGTAATGCAGTCGTTAAAACCGTAAACCAACCCGATTTCGCCGGAAAACAATGTTCCGGCGTCGGACCATTTGCCGTTGGTCTGTTTTTTTATCATTGATACTTTGCATATGCTGCCATTGACTTCCACAGGGTCTTTTACTTTAAGGTTTCCTGCGTACAGTCTTACATATGCGCCTCGCCCGAACTGCCTGTCGTGCGAAACTGAAAAAATTATTCCCGACGGCGGCACAGAATCCGAAGCCGGTTTTTTTTCATCAGCTGACGGCAGCAACACGCAAACGGCTTCGATTAATTCCGCGACCCCTTTGCCCGTTGCCGCGCTTCCGAAAAGGATCGGGCATATTTCGCCCGCGCCGATTTTTTTCATCAAGCAGGTTTCAATATTTTTTTTATCGGGAGCAGATTCATTTATATATGAGTCCATAATCCCGTCGTCGTACATCGCAGCTGTTTCGAAGTCATCCTGCGGATATATAAAAGCTCCCGGGCACGAACATTTTATTTCGCTTGCGGTTTCGGCCTGACGCGCAGTGTCACGGTCACATTTGTTCACAAAAAAAACGACCGGAATTTTATTTTCCCGCGCCGTTTCAATTATTGTCTCCGTTCCCGACTGCACCCCGTCAACCGCCGAAACTAAAATCACGGCGGCATCGATGGCGAAAAAAGCCCGCTCGACCTGCGAAAAAAAATCCGTGTGGCCGGGCGTGTCAATCAAATTTATTACATTTCCTCCGGCTTCGAACGAAATGAGCGCCGCGCGAACAGAAATTCCGCGCTCGCGCTCCACCGCGAGACTGTCCGTACGCGCAGTTCCTTCGTCCACCGAACCCATTGCCCGCGTCAACCCGGTTTCAAATAAAATCCTTTCGGTCAACGTCGTCTTGCCTGCGTCCACATGCGCCATAAATGCAATATTTTTTATACTCGCCACTTGAACCTCCGAACTTGAATGCCGCATGTGTATCTTGCTCCGCTTGACGCTCGCGTCAATCTTGTATATCATAAACCGTTCGCGCGGAGAAGTACCCAAGTGGTCGAAGGGGCTCGCCTGGAAAGTGAGTAGGTCGTTAATAGCGGCGCGCGGGTTCAAATCCCGCCTTCTCCGGATGCATGGGCGAGCAGTTCCAAATGCGGGTGTTCGCATTTGGA
>WRDG01000343.1 GCA_009783525.1 Defluviitaleaceae bacterium
AAAGGAATTTTTATCTATCCATTTATTGTTTTCTACCAACTCGGATTCGATGACGGGTATCAGCGCCGCGCCGCCCCCAAATCCTACGGCGCCGATTTTCAAAAACGAAAGAAGCACGTTTTTTTGAGAAATATCTTTCATGTCCCTGCCGGTTCAGCGCCTTCCTTAACTTTTTTATGTATATGAAAATAAATTGATGGATCACTTCATGCAAAATCATGAAATTTTTCTTTATAATGCTGTAAAGCTGAAATAATTACAAGCATTGCGCAAAGGATGGATTTTGTTGGAAGATTTTTTTTTAGAAACGGTCGCGCTCGACGACGAAAACGATCAAGTTATCATACTCGACCAAACGCTGCTGCCGCTGCGCGAGGAGTATGTGCGGCTCACAACCGCGGAACAAATTTGGGTCGCAATTAACAATTTGCAAGTACGGGGCGCTCCCGCCATAGGCATCGCTGCGGCGATGGGCATTTACGTTTGCGTCAAGCGTGAAGCGAAAAAAAACTGCGCAGACTTAAATAATTTTTTTTACGAAACAAAAAATTATTTGGCGTCGTCACGCCCTACCGCTGTCAATTTATTTTGGGCCCTGGACGAAATGGAAAAGGCTTTTAACTCAGGAAATGAAAAAATCGAAGCCCTGCGCGAGGCGGCGGTAAAGATAAAAAACGACGACATCGCCGTATGCAAAGCGATAGGTACACACGGCGCGGCGCTGCTTAAAAATAATATGGGCATACTCACGCACTGCAATGCGGGTTCGCTTGCGACGGCACGCTACGGAACGGCTCTTGCGCCGATATATGCCGCAGCGGAACAGGGTGTAAAAGGCATACGCGTGTACGCCGACGAAACGCGCCCGCTGCTGCAGGGAGCGCGCCTCACCGCGTACGAGCTGCACCGCGCCGGTTTGGACGTCACGCTCATTTGCGACAATATGGCCTCGGCGGTCATGCAGCAAGGCTGGGTGCAGGCCGTGTTCGTCGGCTGCGACCGGGTTGCGGCTAACGGCGACACGGCAAATAAAATAGGGACGTCCGGCGTCGCAATTTTGGCGGCTGCATACGGTATTCCGTTTTATGTATGCGCGCCGCGTTCGACAATTGACTTTAGTTGCTCATCCGGTTCTGACATCACAATCGAAGAGCGCAGCCCTTCTGAGGTCACGCATAAATGGTACGCGCATCCGATGGCTCCCGAAGGCGTGAAGGTATATAACCCCGCATTCGACGTGACGCCGCAAAAATATATTACGGCGTTTATTACGGAGCGTGGCGTAATTTTTCCGCCGTTTGAAAAAAAAATACATCAGTTGAAATAAGTCAAATAAATATTTAATTTTTTTTGAAAATTGATGGTTTGGTAAAAAAATGATAAAGTATATGCTAATAAAAATAACTGCGGGGCGGCAAAATGAAGGCGTTGTTTATAGGCGGAACCGGAAACATAAGCGCGGCGGTAACGGAAGCGTGCGCAACGGATTGGGACTTATTTTTACTGACACGCGGAAATAAAAAAGATCGGCTGGCCGCCGATATTCGCGCGACATTTTTGCACGGAGACATCAACGACGAAGAAGCGGTCGCCGAGTTGATCAAAGACATGCGGTTCGACGCGGTGGTCAATTTCGTTAATTACAGCGTCGCGCAAGTGGAGCGAGACATCAGGTTGTTCAGCGGTAAGACGCGGCAGTATATTTTTATAAGCACCGCATCGGTTTATCAAAAGCCGTTGTCTGGAGGGACTATCACCGAAAGCACGCTTCTCTCCAACCCGTTTTGGGAATACTCGCGTATCAAAATCGAATGTGAAGAGCTGTTGATACGCGAATACCGCGCAAAAGCGTTTCCCGTCACGATCGTACGCCCGAGCCATACCTATGACTACACCTACTTGCCAACCGGCATCCACGGAAAAAACGGATCATGGCCGGTTTTGGCGCGGATGCTTGCAGGCAAGCCGCTGCCCCTGCCCGGCGACGGCACGACAATATGGACCATGACCCACAGCAGCGATTTTGCACGCGGTTTTAAAGGTTTGATGGGTAACCCACGCGCAATAGGCGAATCGTTTCATATCACGTCAGACGAAACCCTAACGTGGAATCAAATTTACGAAGCAATCGGCAGCGCGGCGGGCGTTAAACCGAACATACTACATGTCCCCACGGATTTTTTATGCGCGTGCGATCCGTCGTATACAGGCACGCTGCACGGCGATAAATCAAACAATGCGATTTTCGATAATTCAAAAATAAAAAAACTTGTGCCGGGTTTTTACGCTTCGGTACGTTTTGATATCGGCATCCGCAAGTCCGTGCAATATTTATTGGAACATACGGAGCTCCATAAAGAAGATCCGGAGTTCGACCGTTTTTGCGACGCTCTTTTCGACTCGATGGCAAATGCCGCCGAATACGTAAAAAAGCAAATAAATAATTAAAGAGGAGATTTTTCATTTATGAAAGACGAAACTAAAGAGACGGAAAAATCAAAAAAGGCGGAGCAAGA
>WRDG01000344.1 GCA_009783525.1 Defluviitaleaceae bacterium
CGTTGGGCTTCGCAATGCAAGGTTGAATTTTAGACAGATGGAAGAAAACCATATTATGGAGAACATCCTATATAATGAGTTGTGCATTCGCGGCTATCGCGTTGATGTGGGCGGTGTGGAACATTATGCCCCAAACGGCGATGGAACGCGAACCAAACGCCAACTTGAAATTGACTTTGTCGCAACCAGAGGAAGCCGGAAGTATTACGTGCAATCCGCTTTCTCCATAAACGACCCCAATAAGGCAAGACAGGAAGAGCGACCACTTCTTTCTATTGGCGACTCGTTTAAAAAAATTATTGTCGTACGCGAGAATATAAAACCAAGAAGAAATGAAGATGGCATTTTGACGTTAGGAATATACAACTTCCTTTTGGATGTAGACAGTTTGAATCTCTGAAACGAAAATCGCAATGTTTATCATCAGACAACCGCCCTACAAAAAACGTATCCTCGTATACGTTTTTTTTGCGAGTTTTTATTTCACGCGCAAAAAACCGCCGCAAATTTTTGCGGCGGTTTTTTGTTTTTTTGTTTTTTTTTTGGGGGTGAACCGGTGCGGGTCGGTTTTGGCTTTCCCGTCGGCTTATCCCTGTGAGCTTTTTCCGGCTTGCCCTTTTAGAGGCCGCCGATAACCGCACCCCTTTTGGGGGAGCGGACTGATCCGGCTCCGGGTCCCCCGGCGAGGGGTTCCCGTGCGGACAATATACTACGGCTAAAAATTTTGTCAAACTTTTTTTTTGCAATTTTATGCGAGTGCGGTTTTTTTGCTTGGGGCGGAAATTTGAAAAAAGATTTTTATTTTACAGCCAGTCCAAAAACATGCGCCAGTCTTCATCCGCGAACGAATGTTTGCCGGGGCGCAGGTGGTAGGCGGCGCTCCCTTCCGCGAACCTGTCGCCGGTTACGGGCAGCCTGTCCGGGCGCGAAAGGCCCGCGCAGCCCAAAAGTTTGAACACCGGGTCGGCGGCGGCAAGGGATAAAAATTCGGAAAGCTCGTCGCAGAAAGCGTCGTCGTCGGAGTTTGCGACATAAATTTTTCGCGGGGCTACGCACGCGACAAGGAAGTGCTGGTCAAACGGTTCGGTTTGGTTTGCGGGCAGCGAAAATTTATTTATGTTTTCGCAAAACCAAAGCGTGTGCCACTGCGACATGTTGAACAGGTTCTGCTTGCGGTCGCCGCGCGAGAGGGCGACGCCCGCCGCGCACGAAGCGTTGCAAAAAACATGCGTGAAGCGCGTGTCGTGCGCGCCCGCGAGCAACGCGGTCTTGGCGAGCCGCGAATGGCCGCAGACGGCGACCCTGCCGCGGTCGACAAAGTCAAGCGTCTCAATATAATCCATAACGCGCATTGCGCCCCATGCCCAAAAGGGGATCGTGCCCGGGCCCGATGGGCCGCGCTCGTCCCGTCCCATCTCCTTCATGCTTTTTCCGTAATAGAGCCTGTCGAGACCTTCGCCGTCAAACTGCCGGTGGTCGTTTTCAGGATAATCGTTCACTATGTGCCTGTAGCGGAACGCGAACACGGCGGCGCCGCGGCTTACCGCAAGCTCGGCGGACAGGTTGTGGAAGTCGTGCGACTCGCGGTAGTGGATTGCGACCGCCGCCGCAATTTTTTTGCCTTCGGTATTTTTCGGCAGATAACAACTTATTTCAAAGGCGAACCGGCCGTTAAGCTCCGGCCTCGACGCGAGCCCGGGATAGTCTTTATCCGATAAAAAACATTCCGCAATAATTTTTTTAAACACAGCCTTGCCGCAAAAATAATTTTCGTCCCGTTCGTCTTCTTTTTCGGTAAATTTTACGTTGACCGGGGCGGGCGGGATCACGCCGTACACGTTTTCCGTTACGAGTTGCAAAACCTCCGCGCGCCGTTGCTCCGTCCAGCCGCCGCCTGAAAAAATATTCGGGACGTTCCGTTTTTGCAGCTCTCTTTCGATTATGCCCGGCATATTTTTAACCTCCGATATTTTGAAAATAAACTTCCGTGCCCAATCGGTTGTTGTCCGTGTTTGCTTCCGGCTTGCAGTTGCCTATTTCCGCGACGGCGAAAAATGTGTGCCAGCCCGCTTCGGCTGTCCATGTCGTTTTTTTGCCGAAGGGTATGTTTGCTTCAATAATTGTTTCGCCGCCGGGCGGCAGCGGCGGTATGCAAACGGTTGCGCGGGCTATGTCCGTGTCGCCGTCGAGCTGGAACAGGACGCACAGCGTCGCGTTGCTTGCCGTGGGCAGGCTGCCGATATTTTTTATCCTGCAGGCGAAAGAAATTTCTTCGCCTTCTTTTTTTTCGCCGCGCATAATTATTTCCGCAGGCGTGATGTCGAACGCGTCCGGCGCGGGTTTTTGCATTTGCGGACAGTCGTTTACCTTAAAAGTTTTTTTGCCGCAAAGCCCGCCGGGCATGATTTCGTGCGAGGCGACGGATTGCGGCGGCATGACGAGCGCGGCTTCAGCGCCGCCAATGCGCAGCGTGAACGGCTGCTCGGCGTCGGTTTGGTTGACCGCAACCAAAAC
>WRDG01000345.1 GCA_009783525.1 Defluviitaleaceae bacterium
CACACATCCTCTTATTTAAAAGCCGCCGACACAAAACCATCTTTGTTACTAAAAGGCAAAACGCCGCGGCTGATCGACGAATGGCAAACGGCTCCGGTTTTGTGGGATGCGGTTCGTTTTGCCGTAGACCGGCGCAACGAAACCGGTCAATTTATTTTAACGGGTTCCGCCGTGCCGAAAGATAATGCAGTTCAACATACGGGAACCGGGCGTATTTCAAGAATGATAATGCGTCCGATGTCATTATTTGAATCGATGGAATCTAACGGGTCGGTTTCGTTAAAAACCATGTTTAACGGTTCTACTGACGGGGATTGTTTTTCCGGGTTAACGATCGAAGGGTTGGCCTTCGCATTGACCCGCGGCGGATGGCCTGCGTCCGTGGGGCAAAAAGAGTCGATAGCTTTACGGCGAGTATATGATTATGTGGATGCGATAATAAATACCGATGTATCGCGGGTAGACGGGGTCGAAAAAAATCCGTCGCGCGTACAAGTTCTGATGCGGTCTATCGCAAGAAACATATCTACAACGGCGAGCATTGCCGTTATCATGGCCGATATCGCAGGTAACGAAGAAACTATTTCCGACAAAACGATCGCGTCATATTTGAATGCGCTTCGCAGAATATTTGTAATTGAGGATTTACCAGCGTGGAATCCCGCCATGCGTTCTAAAACCGCTCTTAGAACGTCTTCAAAGCGGCATTTTGTCGATCCTTCCATCGCTACGGCGACGCTTCGGGTGACTCCGGACGGTTTGCTGCAGGATTTCAATACGTTCGGATTATTATTTGAGTCGTTATGTATCAGAGACTTACGCATATATGCCCAAGCCATGGACGGCGAGGTGTTTCATTACCGCGATAAAAACGGTTTGGAAGCGGACGCGATAATTCATTTGAAAGACGGGCGTTGGGGTGCGATCGAAGTAAAGACGGGCGCTAAGGAAATTGAGATTGCCGCCGAGAATTTAAAATTATTACGTAATAAAGTTAACTTAAATAAAATGAAAGAACCGTCGTTCCTGATGGTTTTGACGGGCACGGAAATCGGATATCGGCGAAAAGACGGGGTTTATATTGTACCGATCGGATGTTTGCGCGATTGATATTGTTCACGCGTGAAGGTTCGCAAAACACCTGACATCATTTGATGGAGTAAAATAATGATTATGACCGACTCGCAGCAAAGAACCGCCGCAAAGGAATTTGCCGGCTTCTGGAAAAACAAGGGCTACGAAAAAGGGCAAAGCCAGCCTTTTTGGCTGTCATTACTCCGCGATGTTTTTGGAATAGAACATCCGGAGCAATTCGCCGAGTTTGAGAGCAAAGCGCATATAGACCATCGAGGATTTATTGATATCATTATTCCGTCAACGCGGGTATTAATTGAACAAAAAAGCCTGGATATTGATTTAAAAAAGCAAATCAAACAATCGGACGGCACGCTGCTGACGCCTTTCCAACAAGCCAAGCGCTATATAACCGAGCTGCCGTTGTCGAAACATCCGCGCTGGGTAGTCACTTGTAATTTTAGTAAATTTTTGGTTTATGACATGGAGCGCCCCGGCGGCGAACCGGAAGAGATTTTACTCGAAAACCTGCCGACGGAATTTTACCGCCTTGCTTTTTTAACCGATAGCGGCAACGAACGCTTAAAGCGCGAAATGGAAGTTTCAATCGCCGCCGGTGAAATAGTGGGCCTGCTTTACGACGCGTTTGCAAATCCATACGTCGACCCGGCAAGTGAACGCGCGCTTAAAAGTTTGAACGTATTATGCGTACGCCTTGTTTTTTGCTTATACGCGGACGACGCTGGCATATTCGGGCGCAAAGCCATGTTCCATGATTATCTTGCGGAATTTGAAATAAAACATATGCGGAAGGCCATCATTGATTTATTCGCCGTGTTGGACGCGCTCCCCGAAAACCGCGACCCCTATCTTGAGGAAAACCTCGCCCGTTTCCCCTATGTAAACGGCGGTCTGTTTGACGAAAAAGACGTAGAGATCCCGCAATTCACCGATGAAATCAAATCCTTACTTTTAACGAAAGCCAGCGAAAATTTCAATTGGTCGGAAATAAGCCCCACGATATTCGGCGCGGTTTTCGAAAGCACGTTAAACCCGGAAACAAGGCGCAGCGGCGGAATGCACTATACTTCCCTCGAAAACATACATAAGGTGATTAACCCCTTATTTTTTAACGGGTTGAAAAAAGAATATGAAGAAATTGTAAACATCGCCGTGGATAACGCCAAAATGGCGAGGCTCGGCGCGTTTCAAGCAAAACTCGCTTCTTTATCATTTTTAGACCCGGCTTGCGGCAGCGGAAATTTTTTAACCGAAACCTATATAAGCCTGCGACGCCTTGAAAATGACGTTATAAGCGTAATGCAGCGCGGGCAAATAAAATTCGGGGACGCCGGATATAACCCCATACGGGTTTCGATCGGTCAGTTTTACGGAATCGAGGTAAACGACTTTGCCGTAACGGTCGCCCGGACCGCCTTA